>JAITJA010000059.1 GCA_031279175.1 Odoribacteraceae bacterium | reverse complement strand
TTATATCAAATAATTCTTTTTTGATTTAAAATAAAAAATATTTTATTTCAAATAAAAAATATTTGAGCTCTAATATTTCGTGTTTGGTCTTGATATAAGTGGGGGGGGGCGAAGAGGGGGAAGAGAGGATGTAAAAAGCGTGCTACTCGTGCAAGCGGCGCAGGTGATCCGTTGCCACGAGGATTTTCAGGCGGAGATTCTCGGGGAGACCGGGGTTTTTGTCCAGGAATTGCCTGACAATCGTGTAAGCGTACTTGCTTGTATGCCCGGAGAGGCCGGCGTCTAACCAGGAAGAGGGGAAGAAGATGTCCCCGGTTTCCTGGATTTCTTGCAGTTTCGAGAGGATCGCGGGGATGTATTCCTCCGCCTCGCTCTTGCGTCGCGGGTGATTGAGCCAGCGTAACGCGTCGGTGGCCCAAACCTCGTTCGCGCGGTTCTCGGCGAGCATCAAGGCGTTGAAGACGCTGTCGCGGGTTTGCTTGTCGCCCGAGACGGCGGGGTAGACGTACAGGAAGCGGTCGAGGAGGTCCTTGTCCTTGATTGTCCGGGATATAAAACGCTTCATCTGGTCGCGGAGGGGCGGTTCGCGCAACGCGATGTTGCAGGCGATGGCTACCCGGTCCTCGTCTTGCAAGACGAGATCCTCCCTGCGGTACTGGCCGCGGAGCACTTTCAGGAAATAATTCCCGACGTCCCGCGAGGAGTAGATGGCGAGGAGCGCGCGGAAGAAGGGTTTTTTGTGGATGTCTTTCCTGTTTTTGAAGAGCATGGTCATGAAGAAGCGGTCCAGCTCGTCGCGTAGTAGTTGCCTGGCTCCCTCGTCGATGTAAATATCGTGCACGTTGACCATGAATGATAGTGTTCTCCGGATCACGAAGTTATCGGTTTCGGTGGAGAGGTGTTTCATGCAGAGGCGGATGAAGGATTCTCCCTTTAACTTGTTGAATAGCACGCCCTCGTGTAGTTCCTGCCAGGCGACGGCGCGGTGTAGCGGGCTTTGTAGCCGGCAGAGGTTGTCGTTCAGGAAGCGGATTTCGTTTTCGTTCGGGAGGAAGGAGCCGTATCCCGTGGCGTGGCAGTTGGGCAGGACGATGTTCGGGTCGCGATACCTGGTGAGCGTGTCGACGAGGTCCACGGAGAGGATGTTTGGCAGGCCGAGTCGCATGGCGTGAACGCGTTGCGGCCACACGCGTCCTTTTCCCCACTCGTCTCGCGTGATGATTCCCTCGTCGAGGAATTCGATGACGGGCGCGCCTTTTTCTTTCACCCAGATTTCGTTCCATGCCTGCAAGTCTCTCCCGGAGGAGTGTTGGAGGAGGTGGACGAGGTCGTTCCAGTCGGCGTTGGAGTAGTTCCAGCGTCTCAGGTAGAGGCATAACCCGCGTTGTAGCTCGTAGGGCGAGATTTCTTGCTCGAGCACGCGCATGACGATGGGCGCCTTGTGGTAGATGATGTCGCCGTAGAGCGTTCCGGCGTCTTTCAGGTTGTCGAGCTGTTGGGCGATGGGGTGAGTGCCTCGCGTGCGGTCGGTGCGTAGCGCGGGTTCGTGGTGATTCATGAAGAAATTCATCTGGTGCTCCGCGTTGGGGTACAGGTTGGCGACGATTTTGTCTGCCATGAACCCGGCGAAGACTTCTTTGAGCCAGACGTCGTCGAACCATTTCATGGTGACGAGATTACCGAACCACATGTGCGCGGTTTCGTGCGCGATCAGCTCGCTTCTGTTCGCGCGCGTTGCCTCGTCGGCGTCTGGCGGCAGGAAGAGTGAGGATGCCTTGAAGTAGGTTGCCCCGGGGTGTTCCATTCCCCCGAATTGGAAATCCGGGATGGCCACGACGTTGTAGGTCCGGAAGGGGTACGCGATCCCGGTGTATCGTTCCATCCAGAAGAGCGAGTAGCGTACCTCGTTGGCGATGACCGGGATGCTGGCGTTCACTGTCGCGGAGTCTCGTTCGCGGTAATAGATCCCGACCCATCTTCCGCCGATGTATTGATCGGCCCGTTCGAAGATCCCGGCGGTGAAGGCGAAGAGGTACGTGCTCAGGGGTTTTGTTTCCTCGAACTCGTAGAGCGAGTAGTCGCGGAAGATTTCTTCGCGGATGGTTTCCCCGTTGGCGACGGCTTTCCAGGCGGGTGGCACTTTGAGTATTAACTTGAAGCGTCCCTTGATGTCCGGCTGGTCGAAGCATGGCATGAGGGATCGGCAGCGGTCTGGCACGAGTAGCGTGTAGAGGTATTCTTCTCGT
Organism: Odoribacteraceae bacterium; assembly: GCA_031279175.1. Taxonomy (GTDB): domain Bacteria; phylum Bacteroidota; class Bacteroidia; order Bacteroidales; family Marinifilaceae; genus JAIRKS01. The sequence goes on along the minus strand of JAITJA010000059.1, from coordinate 13,102 downwards.
CGGTTCAGGGCGTTTTCCCCGGCGATAAATTTTATATCCAGGTAGTTTCGTCCTTTTTTCAGGTATTTGGGGAGGATGATGATGTGTTCGTTTTTGAACGCGTAGGGGACGCGTTTTCCTTCCGAGGAGAGGGAGAGGATTTGTTCTTTTTTGGCCTTGAAGTCGATAGCGAGCGGCGCGTTCCCGGAGAATTCGAAAGAGATTCTCGATTCGGCCTCGACGGGCTCGTCTTTTGTTCCCGGGATCGAGAAATAGAGGTCGTAACTGACCCCGCCGATGACGGCCTTGCGTTCGCGTGCCAGCTCTTTCGAGACGCCTTTTTCTATTTCCTTGTTTTTTTCCCCGCAGGACGCGAGTAGGATCGCTATTATCAAGAACGAGAATGTTCTCACTTATGGGTTGTTTTTTGCGCGTTTTCTGGCACGATGCGACATTCCCCGTTGAAGATAGCGCCGACCTCGACGGAGACCTGCGCCGTGGTGATGTTCCCGGTGAAGGTGGAGTTTCCTCGCAACGAGACTAATCCCGACGAGATAATGTTTCCTTGCATCAAGCCCAGGAGGTCGACGCCCGGCGATTCTATGTTTCCCTCGATTTTAGCGGTCGGGCCAATGACCACGCGCCCGGAGGTTTTGATGTTTCCCTTGATTATCCCGTCGACCCGGATGTCGTTTGTCGCGGAGATTTCTCCCTCGATTCGCGTGCCCTCGCTTAGTAGATTCAGGGCGACTTGTTGTATCTCTTTTCCCATGAGTGTATAATATATGAGTTAAACTTTAGTCGTGTATTAGTCGTAGTGTCGAGACATTTAGCCGTTCTCCTGCTCGTTCACCGCGGATTCTGAGTTTGGTGGTTTCGATTTCTCCCTTGACCGCTCCTTGTTCTCGTAGCACCAGCATGGCGGTTTGTACTTTTCCCTCGACCGTTCCGTCGAGGAACAGGGCGTTGCAGGAGATGTTGCCCGATACGCGCGCTCCCTCGTTGATTTCGACGTGTCCCGAACAGCGGATGTTCCCGTTTATTCTTCCCATCAGGAATAAATCGCCACTTGTCACGATTAACTCGCCCGTGATCTCCGTGTCGTTGAGTATCATGGTCTGTACCGGGCGGGTATTTTCTTTAGATGGCTCCTTGCTCATAACGGTAAAATGATTCCAAATGTACAACAACTAAATTGAAACATGTAAGAAAAAACGGGCGAACGCCCGTTTTTTTTATATCTCCGTGTTATATCCCCATTTCAAGTAGATCGCTCCCCACGTGAATCCGGCGCCGAACGCGGCCAGTATGAGGTTGTCTCCTTTCTTTAATTGCTTTTCCCACTCGTACAGGCAGAGGGGGATCGTGGCCGAGGTGGTGTTCCCGTATCGCTGGATGTTTACCATTACCTTGGACGCGGGCAGCCCCATTCGCTCGCCGGTTGCCGTGATGATTCGCATGTTTGCCTGGTGCGGGACGAGCCATGCCACGTCGTCGGCCGTGAGGTTGTTTCGCTGCATGATTTCCACGGAGACGTCCGCCATGTTGGAGACGGCGTTCTTGAAGACGACCTTTCCTTCCTGGTAGATAAAGTGCTCGCGGGCCGCGACTGTCTCGAAGGACGGTGGCTTTAGCGATCCGCCGGCCTTCATGTGCAGGTATTTCCCCCCGAAGCCGTCGGAGCGCGCGATGTGGTCGATCATGCCGACCCCCTCGTGGGAGGGCTCTAGCAATACTGCCGCTGCCGCGTCTCCGAATAACGGGCAGGTCGTCCTGTCGGTGTAGTCCGTGATTGCCGACATCTTTTCGGCGCCCACGAGCACCACTTTCTTGTAGTGCCCGTTCTCCACGAATTGCGCGGCGGTAATCAGCCCGTACACGAATCCGGAGCAACCGGCGTTTAGATCGAAATTGAACGCGTTGTTTATCCCCGCCATCTCCGCGATGAAGTTCCCGTTAGCGGGGAAGTGCATGTCGGGGGTTACGGTGCAACAGATCAGGAGATCGATCTCTTCCGGGCGGGTGCCGGTTTTGCGGAGGAGATCCTCCACTGCTTTTCCCCCGAGGAAGGCGCTTCCTTTTCCCGGTTCGCGCAAGATGCGTCGTTCTCGTATCCCGACGCGGGTCATGATCCACTCGTCGGTGGTATCGACCATGTGACTTAATTCCTCGTTCGTGAGGATATACTCGGGATAGTACGCTCCCACTCCCGTGATGACGGCCTTCGGTTTTTCCATGTTATCTCGTGTTACCATTCACGCTCATCTATATTCCTTACACACCAATAGCCTCCCGTGTTACCAGGAGGCTACAAGTTACTTTACTAACGTGTTGTTGCCCGAATATCTTCAGGCGACAACCGTCTTTTCGATAGCCAGTTTCCCCCTGTAATACCCGCACTCCGGGCACACGGTATGATAAACCACGGCGGAGCCGCAATTGGAACATTTCGCTATCGCGGGGACAGTTGCCTTGTGATGCGTTCTTCTTTTGTTTCTTCTTTGTTTCGAAACGCGATGTTTAGGATGTGCCATCTCTCTATTGTTTATTATTAGTTATTTAATCAATTTCTTTAGTTCTTCCCAGCGAGGGTCGATTGCCGGTTCTGCATCTATCGCGAAGCGTTCCAGCACGCGCTCCATCTCCGGGGAACACTCCCCGGCGGGGTGCACTACTCGTATCGGGTAATTCAACATGAACATTTCGTACAGCAATACTCCCGCGTCGATGTAATCGTCTTCCGGTAGCAACACGATGTAATCATTACCGTTTCCCTCGTCATTCCCCTCACCGTTCCCCTCGTTGTTTCGTCCTCCTTGCTTCAGCAGGAATTTTGCTTCCCCGCGCACCGGCAGTTCCATCGTTTCGAGACAACGGTCACACGTCGCGTTTACCTTCCCCTCTACCCCCGCGTTCACCTCGATAAAGGTGCCGTGTTTCACGATCTCCATGTTGGCGATCATTTCACCTTCCGTCCCTTTTGTTGCCTCGAAACAGTCGAAGAATTCCCGGTCTAACGTGAAACGGAACCGGTGTTTTCCCTCGTTCATTCCCTTGTGGGCTACCCTGTATTCTTTTAACTTGTTCACTACTGTTGGAGTAAGACGACGCGAAAGTACGTATAATTATCGGATCGTGAAAACCGGGATTCTTTTTTCAGGAAGAAGTTGATTTCGCGGGGAGAGAGCGGGGCGTCGTGATTACCGGGGGAGGAGTACTTCTCGGATAAAGGCGGGGTAATTCTTGTCCGCGGAGAAGGAGCTTTCCCAGCGAGCGCGGGGGGTGAAATGGTCACGGTCGCGGATCATCTCTTGCAGGTGGAAGGACAACGCGGCGGGTGACACGTCCACCGGGACGAGGCGGCCGACCTCTCTCGTCACGATCTCGGCGACGCCTCCCACGCGGGTAGCGAGCACCGGGATGTTAAAGGAAATTGCCTCCATGATAGAGACGGGGAGGCCCTCGCTGGAGCTGACGTTGAGAAAGAGGTCGACGGGGTGATGAAGGTAATAATCGATGACCTGCCGGTTATCCATCTTGCCGGGAAGGTTGATCTCGATATTTCCGGGGAGACATTTCGCTTCCCGGGCGAGCTTTTGCCATCCTGGCCCGTCGCCGATATGCGTCCACGCGACGGGCGTCCCGGTGACAAAGCGCAGGGCCTCGAGGATCAGGTGGACGCGTTTCACGGGGATCACGCGCGAGCAGCTGAGAACGTGGACGCGCGCGTCCGTCCCTCGTGCTGGCGCGATACCGTGGTCGATCGTGCCGAGATAACTCGCGCGGGCGTCCCGGATATATGGCGCGTACCTGGCGAGGGCGTACTCCATCCCGTCGCGCGAGATGAAGACGGCCCTCGTGAGGTTCTCGTGCACTTGTTTCCTGAAGGGAATATAATTGCCTCGTTTCCGTTCGGTATAGAGATCGCCGCCGTGGAAGCGGGCGATCCTTGTTCGTTCTCCCTTGATGAAGGGGAGGAGGTACGCGGTGCCGATTCCCCAGTAGAAATAGAGCATCGCGTCGCGGAACTCGTCATTGACCCGCTTGAAATCGCGGCAGGAGAGGATTGCCCGGCAAAAGACACTCACGGAAATATACTTGAGTGCCCGTGCCGGAGAGAGATACGCCCGTTCCGTGAAGAAATGGCGGATGAAATAGCCGACGGGCGCGCGGGAAAAGATCCCCTTGAACACGATAGATGCGGGGCCACCGAGCAGGGCGGGCAACACGCGGCAGTTAGGGGGCACGGGTCGTTCGGCGCCGCCGCGGCCCATCCACGGGAGGATGATCACCTCGTTGAAAGCGTTAGCGAGGTACTTGATCTCGTTCTCGATAAAAGTTTCGCCGTTGGCGCGGGGATATGTTTGCGTGAAGAACAGTAGACGTGTCATGGCGCGGGCTCAACGAGTTTGTCATGGTGTTCGTTGCCGTAATAATTCCTGGAGAAGCCCCTGGCATCCTTCCCTCGGGCGACGCGCCATATTCCCCAGATCATACCCGTCCCGTAGGCAATCACCTGTGTCGCGAGCGTCACGATAGAGAGCATGGCGACGCGGGCGTCCCGGTACTTGCCCCACGATTGCGCGAGGACGAGCAGGGCGACGGCGAGGCAGCCACTCCCGGCGATCGTCCACGAGACGCGGGCGATAGAGGGAAGACAGGCGGTCAGCGCGGTGAAAGTGATGATAGCGATGATCAGGATTGCCGGCAGGAGGTGGATCACCTCGAGCGTGCCGGGGTGAGCGCGGGAGAGGACGACGCGCGTTGCCCCCCAGTTAAAGACCTGCCGGAAGAAGCGCGGGAGAGTGGCGCGGCGCTTGTGATAAACGAAGGCTCCCGGGACGAGGGCGACGCGGAAGCCGGCGGCGTGGACGCGCATGGAATAATCCATGTCCTGCCCGTGTCGCAGCGCGTTCATCTCGCCGATAGTATCGCGGACGCGTCGCGCGACGCCCATGTTAAAGCTGCGGGGATAATATTTCCCGATGCCGCGGGTATTCCCTCGCGTGCCGCCGGTACCGATGAATGAGGTCATGGAATAATTGATGGCCTTTTGCAGCGTGGAGAAGGAGGGGAGGTAGGTATCTGGTCCGCCGAAAGCGTCGAGGTGTTGTTCATCGACGGCCCGTTCGATCTCGACGAGCCAGTGGGGTGGGAAGGTACAGTCGGAGTCGACGAAGACAAAGTACTCGCCCCCGGCCACCCTCATGCCGTGGTTGCGGGCGGCGCCTGGTCCCTTGTTCTCCTGGTACACGGCGCGGACGCGCATCCCGGAGGGGGAGATATATCCCTCGATAAACTCCTTGAACCCGTCGCGCGACCCGTCATCGACGAAAAGTATTTCGAAGCGATTTCTCTCGCCCTCCATCATCTCGGCGCTCGCGAGCAATTCTTTTACTTCCTCGAGGCGGTTATACACGGCGATGATAATTGACCAGCGGCAGGTAATATTTTCTTTCATGTTACATTAATAGTATGCTTCGATATGTTCTTCTCGCCTGCCGTGCAGGAACACCTCTTCCCAGATGGCGAGGCCGACGAGTATCCAGAGGAAGTTATAATGCCATCGCAGGCGCGGGGAAGGCGCGTGTTCGATGACGCGGCGGATATAGTCATGATTAAAGATTCCTTGTCGTTCGACGCGTTCCCTGGTAAGCATCCCGCGGGCGGCCTCGCCCAGTTCCTTTTTAAAGAGGAGGAAGGGATTAGCGGCGAATCCTTGTTTCTTCTTGTTAATAATCTCGCGTGGCAGGTAAGGTTCGAGCGCGCGTCGGAAGAGATGCTTTGTCATCCCGTGCCGCATCTTCATTTCCACGGGGATCGAGAAGGCAAATTCCACGAGATCGACGTCGAGGAAGGGGACGCGTTGTTCGACGGAGTTAGCCATCGAGACGCGATCCTCGACGAGCAAGTAATCATTGACCATCTTGGAGTGCAGTTCGACGAACAGCACCTGGTCGAGGGCGTCGCGTTGCCTGACTTGCCGGAAGAGCGCGTCGAACATCTCCCTTGCCCTCGCGCCTTCCGTCTTCCCGGCGGCGAGGAACCCGGGGGCATAGATCTCCTTGTAGAAGGGCTCGTCATGATCCCAGGCATTGCGGAGGATGAGGTAGAAGCGCTCCACGTCGCCGATAGCGCAGAGCATTTGCACGCCGCGGCGGTACTCGTCCAGTCCCATGGTCCCGGTAGCGGTTTGCAGGCGGTAGATAAAGCGTGATTTCCACGCGAGGAGGCGGCGCAGGGGCGCGGGGACGCGCCGGTGCCACCGGTTAAAGGGGTAGATAAAGCGGTGAATATCGTAACCGGCGAAGAGCTCGTCCCCGCCGAGGCCGCCGAGCACGACCTTGGTCACCGGGCGAACGAAGGCCGAGAGGTTTAACCCCTGGATGAGGTTAATCTTGGGTTCTTCGGCGTGCCAGATCGCGCGCGGGAGCTCCTCCAGCGGTTTCACCGGCAGCGTGGTAGCGTGGTGTCGGGTTTGGAAATGATTAGCGACGCGTCGCGCCTCGTCGAGCTCGTCCGTGGGCTCGTTAAAGCCGAGGGTAAAAGTATTGATTTCCGTTCCCAGCTCGTGCATCTTCTGCACGATTGCCGAGGAATCCAGCCCGCCGGAGAGATACACGCCGAGGGGCACGTCGCTGACCAGTTGTCGTCTCACGGCCTCCTTGAGGCGCGCGTTAATACCCTCCATGGCCTCTCGCGCGGTCATGTGCCGGTTGACGCGCGGCTCGAGCCGCCAGTAACGCGTGACGCGGAGCAGCCCGCCCTCGAAGGTAGCCACGCTTGCCGGTGGCAGACGCTTGATACCCTCGAGGAGGGTCTCCTCGCCGGGCGTGTACCGTAAATTAAGGTGCAAGTGCAGCGCCTTGTAATTCAGCTTACGCGTGAAACGCGGGTGCCGCGCGATAGCCTTTTGTTCCGAGGCAAAGACGAGCGTCCCCCCGCCCGTGTAATAATGGAGAGGCTTCACGCCGAAACGGTCTCGCGCCAGCACGAGCCGTCCCCGGCGCTGGTCGAGCAGCGCGATAGCGAAGATCCCGTTCAATCGCGAAACGCAATCTTCCCCGTGCTCCTCGTAGAGGTGCACGATGACCTCCGTGTCGCTCTTCGTGTAAAAGCGATGACCTTTCTCTTCCAGTTCCAGTCGTAATTCCTTGAAATTATAGATCTCGCCGTTAAAGACGACGGCGATATTCTTCTCCTCGTTAAAGACCGGTTGTTTCCCCGTGTCGAGGTCAATAATCGAGAGTCGCCTGTGACCGAGCGTGAAATCCCCGTTGACGTGGATAGACTTGTCATCCGGGCCCCGGTGTTGCATCTCGTCGAGCATCGACGACATCAACTCCCGGTTATCTGCATGTTTCTCGAAAATACCAGCGATCCCGCACATGTTCTTTATTTTGGTGACAAAAGTAATCTTTTCCCGCGGGAAACTGTAGCTTCGCGATAAACAACCCGACACGTCATGACAATAGTGGAGAAGAGCGCGAGCGAACGGGAGATGGAGATCCTGTTCAAGCGATACTACCGCCCGATGGTGGTATTTGCCAGTAATTACTTACATTCCATCGCCGAGGCGGAGGACATCGTGCAAGAGCAGTTTGTCAAGCTATGGAACGGGGGGCAGCTTGCCCGCGTGGTTGACGGCGCGCGCGGCACGTTTTTATTCACCGTCACCCGCAATGCCTGCATCAATTTTATCGAGAAAAAAAAGCTATCCTTGACCGGTATCGACCTTCCCCATCACCAGATCGCCGAGCGGGAGGCGGACGCGCTCGACGAGGAGATGATTGCCCGCGCCCGCGCGGCGCTCGAGCGGCTACCCGGGAGAACGCGGCAGGTTGTCGAGCGAGTCGTCATCCTCGATGACAGTTACAAGGAGGCCGCCGACGCGCTGGGAATCTCCGTCAACACGGTCAAGACGCTCCTGCGAACCGGCATGAAGGAACTGCGAGAGACGATCGGCAAGCAAGAAAAATCACTGTTGCTACCTCTCGTGATCTACTGCCTGCTTTCTTCCCGCGACCGGTATTTCAAACTTTAAACAAGGCTGTTCACGCCGTGAACAAGGCTGTTCACGGCGTGAACAAGGCATTTCACGGCGTGAACAAGGCTGTTCACAGCGTGAACACGGCATTTCACAGCGTGAACAAGGCTGTTCACAGCGTGAACAAGGCATTTTACAATGTAAGCAGGGGTGTTTAAAGGGCGACGGGGGAAGGGGAGGGAGAAGGGTGGGCCGGCGCGTGGCGCGACGATTAGATAAAAAAACGCGCCAGGGAATTTTCGTGGCGCGACGATTGGATAAAAAGACGCGCCAGGGAATTTTCCTGGCGTGTCGCGCGGTACGCGGTTCGCGATGGTGTTGTTATCTCTCGTCGCGTCGCGGTAGACGGCGTCGCGGGAGAAGATTTATCACCTGGCCGCCGCCTTGATGATCTCGAAGAAGGAGTCCGCTTTCAAGGAAGCGCCCCCGATAAGCCCGCCGTCGATGTCTGGACAGGCGAATAGCTCGCGGGCGTTGGCTGGCGAGCAGCTGCCACCGTAGAGGATGGGGATATTACTGGCGATCTTGTCGTTGTGGTTGTAGGAGACGACTCCCCGGATGTAGGAGTGCATTTCTTGTGCTTCCGCTGGCGTGGCGGTTTTCCCGGTCCCGATGGCCCAGATTGGCTCGTAGGCGATGATGATCGATGAGAAGAGCTCGTGCGGGACATGTAGTATCCCTCCCGTGATTTGTTTCTCGATCACGCTGAAGTGGGCGTTGGAGGCTCTTTCCTTGCTACATTCCCCGACGCAGAATATGACGCCGAGGTTGTTCTCGAGGGCGCGGGAGACTTTCGCGGCGAGGATACTCGCCGTTTCCCAGTAGGTTTGTCTTCTCTCGGAGTGCCCGATGATGACGAATTTCGCGCCCGTGGAGGCGATCATGGTGGCGGAGACGTCGCCGGTGTGCGCGCCGGGTTTTTCGGTACAGCAATCTTGCGCGGCGACGAAGAGATTAGGCTCGGTGATGTCGCGGACGACTTTTGCCATGTGGATGAAGGAGGTTCCGAGGATGATTTCAACGTCGCCGGGGTGGTCCTTGTAACGGAGGTGTTCGTTGACTTCTCTCGCGAGTGCAATGCCTTCCTTGTAGTTCATGTTCATTTTCCAGTTTCCTGCTACAATTCTTCTTCTCATGTGTCATGTAATTTTAAGTGGTTACTCGATGATTATTTAGATATGTCGTCGCGATCCGCGGTGCTTGACGCGTCGCGCGGGTCGCGTGATCAGGTAGGTGGATGCCAGGAGGAGAATGGCGGTGGCGACGAGTAGCCGGTCGCGTTGTTTTCTTTCCTTTTCGAGGAGGTACGCGACGAGGGTGGTTTCTCGTATATCGCTGACCTCGGGTATGTCTCGCGCCGCGCCCTTGGCGATGATGGTTCCGCGGTGGAGGAGCAGGAAGCCGAGGTTGGCGCGGATCATGGTTTTTAGTTGCGCGTCATCGATGGCACAGAGGTCGTACGGGACGCGGTATCGTTGGATGAAGGCGCTGGTGTTGGCGCGGGTGTCTGGCGTGATCCCGATGACGCGGTATTCCTTGTCTTGCAGGTAGTAGGCGAGCCGGTTAACGCGTGCTTGCATGGCGCGCGTGATTTCGTCGAGGTTTCTGGCGGCGACGAGTAGGATGTATTCGTTGGCGGCGAGGATGTCGGTGGTGATGTCGCCGTTGACGGGGTGGTCGACGTGGAAATCACGGTGGCGGGATGTTTTTGTTCCCGGGTGGAGTGATTTTTCCGTTCGTTCGTGTACCCAGGAGGAGTCTTTCCATGGGTATTCACTCGCGCTGAATGCTTTTATCTCGCCGGTGTTTTTGTTTTTGTAATAAAGGGTGATGGTGTAATTGCCGGTTCGGGGTTCTCCCGCTTGTTGTCCTGTCGCGGCGATATTTTTCCCGCTGGCGTATGGCCGGAAGTCGATGACGGGTAGGTTGTAGTAGCCGTGCAGGGAGAGGAGTAGCATGTACATGGTGGTGATGAACAGGACGAGTCGTTGTCTCCAGGAGGAGAGCGTTGGGGTGAATCGTTTTCGTTTGGCGTGCACGACGATGGCGAGTATTAGCAGGAGGGTGTTTTTCCAGAATGATTGCCACGGCGAGAGGTGTAGCGCGTCGCCAAAGCACCCGCAGTCGTTGACGGGCTGGAAGATGGCGAGGAAGAGGGTGAACGGGGTGAAGAAGGTCGCGAGGAGCAAGGCGATGGTGGCGGCCAGGCGCGCGCGCAGGTTGAGGAGTAGGGCGACGCCGGTGGTGAACTCGAGGAGGGAGAGGGCAATGGCGGCGATGATGGCGATGGGGTCAATGCCGTTGACGCCGGCGGCGTGGAAGTATTCGATGAACTTGTAGGCGCTCCCGAGGGGGTCAACGCCCTTGACGAACCCGGAGTAGAGGAAGGTGAGGGCGAGGATAAGACGGCAGAAGTTGCGTGTAACGGGCATGGCGGGTTAGTGTATGTTTTTTTCTTCGAGCCGGATGATGGCGAACGCGGCGTAGTTGATGATGTCAAGGTAGTTGGCGGGGATTCCCTCGGAGATGGTCGTGGCGCCGTGGTTGTCCTCGATTTGTTTCACGCGGAGGATTTTCATGAGGATCATGTCGGTGATGGAGGATGGCCGCATGACTCTCCATGCCTCGTCGTAGTCGTGGTTTTTGTCGAGCATGAGGTTCCTGGCGTCTGTGGCGCGCGCCTTGTATAGCTCGATGATTTTGTCCGGCTCGAGCTTGACGCTGTCGTCGTTTTCGATTTGTATGATGCCCATGATGGCGTAGTTGATGATTCCGACGAGCTCCGGCTTGACGCCCTCGTTGATTTTCATGACGCCTTTTTTTTCGATGGCGCGGACGCGTAAGGCCTTGATGTAAATGAGGTCGGTGATGGAAGCGGGTCGCGTGATTCTCCATGCCGCGCCGTAGTCATTCATTTTCCGGGTGAAGATTTCTTGACAAGTAGTGATCACTTTGTCATATTGTTGAGTGGTATTTATCATTTCCTTTCGCGTTTGATGGTGAGAACATGAAAAACTAATTATAATTTTGATGGGTAAAAGTAATGACAATAATTGAATTCCAAGAAGCCGATGAATAAAATCATGAAAAAGTTTATAAGCGTTGGAGGGGAGCGCGTTTGTCTGGACGCGCCCGCGGTGATGGGTATATTGAATGTCACGGTTGATTCTTTCCACGATGGCGGGCGTTACCTCGGCGAGCAGCAGATTATCGCGCGCGTTAACGAGATTGTCGAGCAGGGCGCTGCCGTTATCGATGTTGGTGCTTGTTCGACGCGCCCCGGCTCGATTTCCGTGAGCGAGGACGAGGAGCTGGCGCGGGTTGGTTTCGCCGTCGAGCTGATCCGCAAGTATCATCCCCGCGTTCCTGTCTCCGTGGACACGTTTCGCGCGAGTGTTGTCGAGGAGATTTGCCGTTGCCTGGGTCCTGTCATCGTGAATGATATATCCGGCGGCACGATGGACGATCGCATGTTCGACGTCGTGACGCGCCTTAACGTTCCTTACGTGCTGACTCACGTGCAGGGTACGCCGCGCGACATGCAGGAGGAGCCGCGCTATGATGACGTCGAGCGCGAGGTGCGTGATTTCCTGGCAACGCGCGCTGCCCGGCTCGAGGTTTCGTCGGGCGTGCAGGTGATTATCGATCCCGGTTTTGGCTTCGGGAAGAGTGTCGCGCATAATTACCGCCTCCTGGCCCGGCTGGATCGTTTCCTGGAGCTTGGCTACCCGGTGCTGGTGGGCGTTTCGCGGAAGAGCATGGCCTGTAAGGTGCTCGATATCGCCCCCGGCGCTGCCCTTAACGCTACCACGGCGCTGAACGCTATTGCCTTGATGAAGGGCGCGTCTCTCCTCCGCGTGCATGACGTGAAGGAGGCCGTCGAGACGGTGAAGGTCTACCAGGCCATGATGGAAAATAATTAAAACAAGGAGGATATGAGTTTTATCGGAGTGCACGTGAGCGCCTCGGGCGGCGTCGAGAATGCCCCGCTGAACGCGTACGCCCTCGGGGCTACCGCTTTTGCTTTTTTCACGAAGAATCAACGACAGTGGAAGGCTGCCGCGTTGACCGACCGGCAAATCGCGCTTTTCAAGGAGAATAATGAACGATGCGGGTACGCGCCTTGCCAGATTCTCCCGCATGATAGTTACTTGATTAATCTCGGCCACCCCGCCGCGGATGGCCTCGAACGGTCGCGCGCCGCTTTCGTGGACGAGATGTGGCGCTGCGAACAACTGGGACTGGATCGCCTCAATTTCCACCCGGGTAGCACGCTCGGCGAGATTCCCGTGGATGATAGCCTTTTCCGCGTCGCCATTTCTATTAACCTGGCCCTGGAACGTACGCGGGGCGTGTGCGCCGTTATCGAGAATACCGCGGGTCAAGGCACGAATCTCGGGCACGCTTTCGAGCAAATCGCTTATATCATCGATAAGGTCGAGGATAAAAGCCGGGTCGGCGTCTGTATCGATACCTGTCACGCTTTTGCCGCCGGCCACGATATCTCTACCCCGGAAGGCTTCGCGGGGTTTTTCAAGTATTTTGACGCTGTCGTGGGGCTCGGTTACTTGCGAGGCATCCACCTGAATGACGCCAAGAAGAAATTGGGCTCTCGCGTGGACCGCCACGAGAGTATCGGCAAGGGCGAAATCGGCCTTAACCCTTTCAAGTGGATCGTGAAGGACGCGCGCTTCAGTAACATCCCGCTGATCCTCGAAACCCCGGACCCAAGCGCCTGGCCAGACGAGATCCGCCTGTTGAAGGGCCTCGCCGGGTGACGCTCCCGAAAGGTCGCTGAATGTTTTAGGGATGTTGATTGGAGCGCCGGGGATGTTGATTGGAGCGCCGAAGATGTTGATTCGAGCGCCGAGAGGCCTCCCTCCCCTCCAGGCATGTAGGAAATAAAGTCCTTCGTCACGCCCGTCCCCCGTGCATTGATTTAAATTCGAACTATTTTGACTTGTCCTGGGAAAACCTTGCAGGTTTTCCTACCGCGTCTTGAATGGTCTTGGCATTTTCTTCCTCGTCCTGTCGCGGTATCATGACATCCAGGAGTCCCAGTCCTTCCAGACGGGT
>JAITJA010000165.1 GCA_031279175.1 Odoribacteraceae bacterium | reverse complement strand
CTGAATGTCGCCTTCCGCGCGATGATTAACAGGCTCGAGGCGATCGTGACGCTGAACGGGATCGATTCTATCCCGGAGCTGGCCCCGTTTATCGCCGAGCTGAACGCGATCACGAATCGATACAAGAATGTCCTCGCCGCGGAGAAGGGACGCCGCGCCTCCAACGAGGGGAACGAGGAGAATGGCAACGAGGGGAACGAGGACAACGAGTAACCAGTAACACGATTGACCTGTTTTACCGGGGGGTGGCCGCGAGGTTGCCCCCGGTATTTTTTTTGCCGGGCAAGGGGGGAAGTGGTTCCCTCCCTGCACTCCTTCCAGCCCGGGGGGGAACTGCAGGGGGGACGGCAGGGGGTTGTCCTGCTTGCCCGGTGCGCGATATTTGCTACCTTTGTCCCGTGCAACGTGGTTTCGAACGCGAGAAAGCGCGTGACACTTAACTCTAAACGTAATGATATGTCACTAAAAAGAAATGTTCTTGACCTGAGAAAAAGGAAAGAGATCGCCCTCAAAGGCGGGGGCGAAGAGGCTATCAAGAAACAAGCCGCGATGGGCAAGTTGACCGCCCGCGAACGGATCGAGGCGATCCTGGACAAAGATTCCTTCCACGAGTATGACATGTTTGTCGAACATCAAGCCAAGGATTTCGACATGGATAAAAAGGTATTTCACGGCGATGGCGTCATCATCGGCACGGGGACGATCTACGGCGAGCCGATTTGTATTTACGCGCAGGACTTCACCGTTGCCGGAGGTTCGCTTGGCCTGATGCACGCGCGCAAGATCAGCAAGATCATGGATCACGCGCTCAAGATGCACGTGCCCCTCGTCGGGATCAACGACTCTGGCGGCGCGCGCATCCAGGAAGGCGTTGACTCGCTTGCCGGTTACGGCGACATTTTCTTTCGCAACACGCAGGCCTCTGGCGTGATCCCGCAACTTTCCGTGATCCTCGGCCCGTGCGCTGGTGGGGCCGTCTACTCGCCGGCGCTGACGGACTTCGTCTTCGTCGTGGACAACATCTCGAAGATGTTTATCACCGGCCCGGAGGTTGTCAAGACCGTCCTCGGCGAGGAGATCTCGATGGAAGAGCTCGGCGGGGCCCGCGTCCACAGCGAGATCAGCGGTAACGCCCACTTCTTCGCCCTCAACGAGCAGGAGTGTTTCGAGCAGATCAAGAAACTGCTCACCTTCATTCCCTGGAGCAACCGCGTCAAGGCGCGCCCGTTCCCGCCGAAAGAACCCAAGACGAAGCTGTATAATATAGAGAAGATCGTCCCGTCGGACCCCACGCAGCCGTACGACGTGCGGGACGTGATCCGCGCCGTGGCCGACGATTCCGACTTTCTCGAGGTGCAGCAATCGTTCGCGCGGAATATCGTCGTGGGCTTCGGGCGCATCCTCGGGGAGACGATCGGGTTCGTGGCCAACCAGCCTCGCGTGATGGCCGGCGTGCTCGATTGTGACTCCTCGGACAAGGCCGGGCGCTTTATCCGCTTCTGCGACGCCTTTAATATACCGCTCGTCACCTTCGAGGACATGCCGGGATACCTGCCGGGGACCGAGCAGGAGTACATGGGCGTGATCCGGCACGGGGCCAAGGTGCTCTACGCGTATAGCGAGGCGACCGTCCCCAAGATCACCGTCATCCTGCGCAAGGCGTACGGCGGGGGGTATATCGCCATGAACTCGCGCCACTTGAAGGCCGACTTCATGTTCGCGTGGCCCACGGCGGAGATTGCCGTCATGGGGCCGGAGGGCGCGGCGAATATCATCTTCAGGAAGGAAATCATGTCGTCGCCTAACCCGGAGGAGACGCGGAAAGCAAAGGTGGCGGAGTACCGCGAGAAGTTTGCAAACCCGTACGTCGCCGCCTCGAAAGGTTATATCGACTCGGTCATCGAACCCTCCGAGACCCGCAAGATCCTCATCCATTCCATCGAGGTCTCGAGCAATAAAACCGTGATGACTCCCGCCAAGAAACACGGGATCCCGCCATTTTGAAACTAAACCCGGAAACGATATGGATGACGCGAAGTATGATAAGCTGGAGATCGACGGGGTCTATTACAAGACAACTTTCCCGGAGAAGTTCACCAACAGGAAACAATGGACGCCGCCAGAACCGGGGGCCGTCAGGACGTATATCCCGGGCACGATCGTCGAGATGCACGCGCGGGAAGGCGATCAGGTCAAGAGCGGGGATTTGCTCTGTATCCTCGACGCGATGAAGATGCGCAACAGGGTGGTGGCGCCCGTCAACGGGACCATCGCGCGGGTGCTCGTGAAGAAGGGCGACAAGCTGCCCAAGGACACGCTGATGTTCGAGATTAAATAATTAGTGGCCCCGGTCGTCTCGCCGGGGCCATTCCCCCCAGTTTGTATTCAAGGCCGGGCGCGTCACCAAGATGCACGCGAGGCCCTCGACGACGTCTCGATCGACGTCCCGGGAGGCGCGATCCATGGCCTGCCCGGGCCAAACGGCGCGGGAAAGAGTTCCCCGCGAAGATCTATCGCGTCGGGATACTGGCACGCGGGAAGAAGTCCCGTGGAGAGCTATTCAAGTGGATAAAATATAAAGGGTAAGTTCACTCCCCGGCAAGAAAACGCTCCAGCAGCAACGCGTCCCACGCGTACGTGAGCTTCATGTTCGCCGCCTCGCCCGGGACCACGCGCACCCGCGTGCCGGGCAAGTAACGCCGCACCACGCCGCAATCGTCCGTGGCATGGAACGCCGGGTCGGCCAGTGCCCTCGCGTACGCTTCCCGGATTGTCCCCAGCCTGAACGCTTGCGGCGTCTGCGCCTGAACCAGCGCGGAGCGATCCGGCGCGTCTTCCACCAGCCCGTCGCGGGCGCGGAGAATCGTGTCGACGACCGGGATGGCCGGGACTACCGCCTCGTCTTCTTCCAGCGCCTCGAGCACCGCGTCGATCACGCGACGGCTTACCAGCGGGCGCGCCGCGTCGTGCAACAACAGTCGCGTCCGCGGGTCGTCGTGCAGGCGGATCGCCGCCAGGCAGGAGTCGTGGCGTTCCTTGCCGCCCGCCGCGATGTTCGTCACCTTGCGCCACCCGTTTTTCTCGACGATCGCCCGCGTCCGCGCCAGCTCCTCTTCCCGCGCGACGATGGTGATCTCGTCCACTCCCCGGTGCAGCTCGAACGCGTCCACGGCCCGCTCGATCACCATCCTCCCGGCAATCTCCAGGTATTGTTTTGGCGTTCCCGCCCCGGCGCGTTGCCCGCTGCCACCGGCGAGGATGACCGCTACTGCCCGTCCTTTCGCGGCGCGTAACTCTTCTTGTTTCATGGCATGTAAGTAAATGGTTCTCGCTTGCCTGACCCGCCGGGGGAGGGGAGGGGCACTCCCGCCATCCCCCGCCGGGCGGCAACGCGAACAAAGGTAGAGATTTTTCCCGCGCGACGGCCGCGACGCGCGGGGGACGCGCGCGGCGATCTCTCCGCGTGGCGCGAAACCTCGCCGCGAAATGCAGCGAGCTCTCCGCGCCACGCGAAACCTCGCCGCGATTTGCAGCGGGTTTTCGCGCCACGCGAAAGGTCGCCGCGATTTGCAGCG
>JAITJA010000017.1 GCA_031279175.1 Odoribacteraceae bacterium | reverse complement strand
AAGCAATCTAACTCAGTTAACAAGCAATCTAACTCAGTTAACAAGCAATCTAACTCAGTTAACAAGCAATCTAACTCAGTTAACAAGCAATCTAACTCAGTTAACAAGCAATCTAACTGAGTTAGCAAGGCATTTAAATTTTTGAATATCGTGCTGGTTATTCCATTGATCTTTAACTCGAAGCGGGACGGGAACTCGATCATCGCCGGCAGGCGTTCCGGTAGTTCGCGAACACGTCACGCGCGAGATCCATGCAATCGTCTCTTTCTAACCTCGCGGACGCGCCCCGTGATCGTCATCTTGTCTCGCGTCATTCTTTTGCCTAATATTACGGCTGGAAAACAAGGCGCGGCAGCCCGCGTCCCGTAAACAACAAACACGTTAAACATGACAAGGATGAGCAAGATGAACAGAATGGTTGTCATACTCTCGTTACACTGCACCGTCGTCGCGGCGGCCGTTCCGGGAGTCGACAGCGCGCGCGTGGCCCCTGGCGAGCGGGGCGTCTATTTTAGCAAGAAACACTACACGCCGGGGGTGATCCCGGCCTACCCGGTCGCGCGGCGCCTCCTGCCGGCGCCGGTGCTGGAAGAGCACCCGGGGTGGATCGAGATGTATAACAAGGCCTGGGAGCTGGCTTTCTCGCACGTCAAGTCGCCGGCGCCCGGTAGCCCGTTCGTCTCCGACTACTACGACGAGGCCTTCGATCACCACCTCTACCAGTGGGACATGATCTTCATGACGATCTTCGGCAGGTACGCGCACCACGTTTTCCCCGGCATCCAGTCGCTCGACAACTTCTACTGCCGGCAAGCCGCGTCGGGAGCCATCTCCCGGATGATTAACGAGCGAACCGGCAAGGATTATTTCGCCAGCGAGGACGACGCCAATTTTATCAACCCGCCCCTCTTCAGCTGGGCGGAGGTGGAGAATTTCAAGATGACCGGCGACAAGAAACGCTTCGAGGCGGTGCTCCCCGTGCTGGAAAAGTATTACGAGTTCGTCCACTCGCGGCGTTACAGCGGCGACACGCCACACCGCCTTTACTGGAGCAACGGGCAGTCTTCCGGCATGGATAACACGCCGCGGGACGAGGGACGACCGCGCTCGCACTGGTCTTCTGACCACCAGGGGTGGGTCGACGCCTCCGCCCAGATGGTCATGCAGTGCGACAACCTCGCCAGCATGTGCCTCGAGCTGGGCCTCGCCGGGAAGGCCGCCCGCTACCGGGAGATGGCCCGGGAGATCGCCGGCAGGATGAATACCTGGATGTGGGACGATAACGACGGGATCTATTACGACCTGCACGTCGACGGCTCGCGCATGAAATGGAAGTCGATCGCCGCGTTCTGGCCCATGATCGCGGGGATCACCACGCCGCGACAGGATTCCGCCCTGGTCGGGCACCTCAAGAATCCCGCCGAGTTCTGGCGCGACATGGTCTTCCCGACCCTCGCCGCGTCGCACGACAATTACCACGAGAACGGCGGCTACTGGCTCGGGGCGGTCTGGGCGCCGACGAATTACGCCGTCATCAAGGGCCTCGAGCGGGTCGGCAGGAATGACGTCGCGCGCGAGGCCGCGGAACGGTATCTCGAGGGGCTTTACCAGGTCTTCCTGCAAACCGGCACGCTGTGGGAGAATTATGCCGCCGAACGGGTCAACGGGAAGTTCAGGCAGGGGGTCAACGACCGGACGCCTCCCGGGGATTGTCGCCGCGATTTCGTGGGGTGGACGGGGCTTGGCCCGATCTCGCTACTGATCGAGAATGTCCTCGGGTTCCGCGTCGACGGGGCAAACCGGGTCTTGACTTATGACTTGCAACGCGTCGACAGGCACGGGATCGAGAATCTCCGCGTGGCCGATATCACCACGAGCGTCATCACCGCCAATCGCTCGCTGGATCCCGGACGCGCTAGCATCACCGTTACCTCCGATAAACCGTACACGTTACGCGTCCTGTTTAACGGGAAGACGCGCGATTATCACGTCCGGCCGGGCACTCGAACGATCCGCGTGAAATAGTCATGCAAGCAAGAATGGCGACCGTTAATGGCCGCCATTTCTTTTTGTTCATTACCCATGATCGGGATACTTTACCAGGGTACGCTTAACGTCGATATAATATCCGCGTAGATGTCGTTAACGATCCACGTTTGCATTTTGTTCTTGAATTTCCGCGTGTCGACATGACTCAAACCACCAAGTACAACATTCCGCCGTAGTAGATACGAGACGAGCAATTCATCACTTTCGGCGTTATACACGTTGATCGTGTACCTGGACTCGGTGAGCAGTCCCCCGGCCGTGTTGGCGGTATAATGGAATTGAAGTTCCACGTAGCGGGTCAAGGAGAAGTAGGGACACGTGTCCACTGCTATCGTGTAAGGCTCTACACTGGGTACATGACTACCAATCAGCGGGAGTTCTTCCACGAGTATTTCCATCCTGACATCCCCGTGGTAGTCGAAATCCGCCGAGGGCATCCAGAGAAAACGCAGTCCCATGTGATGGTTATCCGCCGGCTCCACCGGGGGGCCATCATCGTTACCGTTATCGTTCAAGACGAAGAACTCCGTGGTTGACGTTTGCAATAGCACCAGGGAGGCGTCCGGGCTCAAGGTGATCTCGTCGCTGTTGCCGGCAAGTTCGCCTGCCTCGTTGTAATACATGAAGTGGCCCTTCACGTCATTTTTATTGAAATAATTGTTCCCGGAGATCAGCGATTGATCGTTGAAGGTCGCGCTGTAACCGTTGTTAAGTAACAGCGCTAACGAGATTATCGCGTGCTTGTCGGGGTCATACAGCGCCACCGGCTCGCCGGGTGTCTTGACCAATTCGATGGTCGTTCCGCGCTCCAGCACGTTGTAGGTAGTGGAGAGTTGCGGCGCGGTCTCGTCCTTGTAATAGACTTTTATCGCGCC
This sequence comes from Odoribacteraceae bacterium, assembly GCA_031279175.1. Lineage (GTDB taxonomy): Bacteria > Bacteroidota > Bacteroidia > Bacteroidales > Marinifilaceae > JAIRKS01. The sequence continues at coordinate 3,488 of JAITJA010000017.1, read as the reverse complement.
GTCAGTCTCGGCGTAGGGGAACATGTCTCGCGACTGGACATTGGTCGAGGCGTAGTGAAACAGCGTTAACTCTTTCCCCCACAATTCCACGCGGTAATCCTGCGAATCGGTTTCCGTGGAATAAAAGGCGAGATTGAACATCCGGAAGCCCGAGGTTAGCCCGAATGGCTCGCCGGTTTTGTTGCAGCCGGCAAGCGCGAAAAGGAGCGCCAATGATAACATCATCCCGCGCGAGGCGAGGAACCTGCCCACACCGCGATAACGCGTCGTTTCACCCCGGTCGAGATGCCGGGTTTTAAATAATGTTGTTGTTTTCATATCACTGATTTTTATATTTGATGGATTATACTTCATGGATCATACTTCTAAAAGGAGTATCCGAGGGTCAGCGTGACATTCACTCCTTTTCTTACCCGGCTCATCGCGCTGTCGCCCTCGTCGTAGTCCATGTTCCCGGAGGTATTGTCCACGAAAGAGTCTTCGCGCGGCGTCCTGTTCCAGTAGATGATAACGTCCTGGTTGAGGATATCGGAGGCGTTAAGCTTCAGCATGAGGCGGTGCTTGAGCAGGCGCGTGGAGAGTTGGAGGTCGAGCACGTCGCGGGGATTCTCGTACTGGTCCTCGTAATCGTTCGCTCCGGCCACGACTAATTTACGCCCGAGGCGGTTATAATTCACGGCGGCGCCCACCACCGGTCCATCGTACGCCAGCCCGAGGTTGACGAGGTAGGGCGACAGGCCCATCATCGGCCGGTCGCGCTTGACGACGCCCCCGATATCCACCTGTGCCCACCCGGGCAGGTTGATGGGGTTAAACACCACGTGATTGTCGAGCCAAGTAAAGTTGCCCGAGAAGTAGAGGTCGCGGAAGGCGGGCGCGATGGCGTCCAGGAAGTCAAAGCTCTTCCGCCAGTTGACCTCCACTCCCCGCGCCATCGCCTCCTCGAGGTTCACCGGGATGTGGTAGCGGTTCTGCTGATCTGCTGACACGCGGAGCATCATTTCTACCGGGTGGATGAATTTCTTGTAGAAGTATCCCGCGGAGACCACCTCCCCGGCGCGCGGGTACCATTCGACCCGCGCGTCGTGGTTTTTGGTATAGCCTTGCTCGAGCTTGACCCATTGCTCTACCGTCACGCGGTCGTCCACGCTGAAATACTGGTTATTCGACAGCTCCCTGAAGTCGACCCGTACCAGCGTTTTGTTGTACGACGCGCGGAGGTTAAGTCCCGGGCGGATGCTGTACACGAGGGTTGCCGAGGGCAGCCAGTCGGACTGCTTGATGGTATCGTATCGCGCGTACCGTCCCCCTCCCCCGCCGTCTAACGAGTTCACGAGCATGTCCGTGTTCTCCACGCGGGCGCCAGCAATCAGGCGCAGGCGTTTGAAGAAACTGAAATTGCCCATCAGGTAGCCGGCGTGGACGTCCCGCGTGCCGTCGTAGCCGTCGCTCGTGGGGCCGTTCACGCCCGACGCCATGTAGACCAGCTCACCCTGCTCGAAGCGCTCCGGCGCGTAGAGCTCTTCGAGGGGGCGGGAAACGTTGCGCGAGTACGCCCCTTGTTTTACCCTCGGCGTCATGTAGCGCTGCTCGAAACGGGCTTCGCGGAACGTGCCGAGATACCCGGCCTTGAGGCTTTGGCGGTTTCCCCGCACCACGAGGGGGAGCTCGAGGTTGACGCCGGCGTTCTTGTTGACCTCGTGCAGGTGGCTGTACATGACGTGTCCCAGGCTGATGCTGTACTGGTTGGAGCTCAGGGTAATCTGTCCCCAGTCAACCAGTACGCTGCTGTCGGCGGCCACGCCATAAATATGGCCCACGTCCACGCGGTCGTCGGGGTTGGTGCGGGTAACGTCGTTGTAGGAGACGTTCCAGGTGGCGACGAGCCTCCCGCCGAAGAGTTCGTGCTTCCCGTCGAGTTGCGTCTGCCAGAGGCGCGCCTGCAGCGGGGTGCTGTAGAACTCGACGGTGGGGAAGCCCTCGTAGTATTTGAAGATATAGCGATGCTGGTTAGTATGGCTGAAGCGATTGTTGAAGAGATTGCGCCAGTTGATCTCGTGGTCGGGCATTTTCCAGCCGGCGTTGAACACGCCGCCGGTGGAGGTCGCGGATTTCCATCGCCAGGAGTTTTGCCCGCCCGGGTGGAAGATGTAGTCCCACGTTACCATGTTTCCCTCGAGGATTTCCTCGGTATTCTCTTCGTGGCGGTAGGTGAGCGCGGCGATTATGCCGAGCGAGCCGCGGCCAACCCGCGTGGGGACGCCGGCCGTGACGCCATAGTTCTGCAGGGGTTGCCCGGTGTAGCGACGCAGGCCGTAGGTGTTCATCCTGGCGGCCTTGGCGGCGTTTTCCTCCATCTGTTCGGCGAGGTACCCGGAGTACCATTCGCGCCCGTCCACGTCGCCGAAGAGCCAGTCGCCGGCGAAGCGCGTGTTGCTGTAAAACGCTTTCCCGGTGGTCATGGTGTTTATGCCCGATCCGACGGTGACGGTAACAAACCGTTCGGAAGGCGCCGTCAGGGTGTTTACTTCCACGAGCCCGCCGGAGAACTCGCCCGGCAAGTCCGGGGTGAAGGTTTTGCTGATGGTCACGTTATCGACCAGCCCGGTGGGGATCACGTCGAACGAGAAGTTGCGGCGGTTGGGCTCCGTGCTGGGCATGGAGGCGCCGTTGAGCTGCACGTTGTTGTATCGTTCGCCCATCCCGCGGATGTTCACGTACTTGTCGTTATCGAGCGTCACGCCCACGACGCGCTTGAGGACTTGCGCCACGTTGTTGTCGGCGGTTTTCTTGATGAGGTCCGCGCTCATGCCGTCGCTGATGGCGGCTAATCGTTGCTGTCTTGCATACAGCCCCGTGGCGGAGGCCCGGCTGTAGGAAGCCGTGATGACCACGTCGCTGAGCTGTTGTACCGATTCTTTTAATACCACGTCCAGGGGGGTGGTGCGGCCGGCGGTGATTTGCACGTTTTCTACCCGCAGGGTCTCGCGCGAGAGGCAGCTGAACTGGACGGTGAAGGAGCCAACCGGGACGGAGTGTAGCGCGTAGCGGCCGGCGGCGTCGGTCGCGGTGATCGTGGAACCGGGGACATGGGACGTGGAGCCGGTCGAGGCGTTGATCACGGTCACCGCGGCGCCGGCTACCGGGGAGCCACTGTCGTCGAGGACGGTCCCGGCGAGGGAGCCGCCTTGTGCTTGTTGCTGGGTTTGGGTTCGCGACCGCGACTGGTTTTGCCGCTGGGTCCGCGCCGAAAGATCGACAGGAAGGAGAAGTAGCATGGCCACCACTCCAAGGAAGAAAGTCTTTGCGTGTTTTGTCATGATTTGTCAAGATTTAAATTCTGTTTGTTTCTAGATCACGGGTAACAATGTAACACGCGCCGTAACGCGTTTTACAGGGGCGAAAGACTGGCGGGATGTTACATTTGATGACGAAGTGCCTACAAAACGGTTACTTAACAATTGGGGGAACCGCGAGAAGGGGGAACC
>JAITJA010000214.1 GCA_031279175.1 Odoribacteraceae bacterium | reverse complement strand
GATAAGATCCTGCTGGGAGCTCCACGGGAAGAGACCGGAGAGGATCACCTCCCGCGCGTGTGCTGCCGCCAGCGTGTACTCCTCTTTATAGAGATACACGCGGGCTTGTAGCCCCCTCACGGCGTAATAATTCAAGTGCAGCTGCCTGTTGATCAAGTACCCGTTATCGACAAGCTCGGTAATCTCCTCCCCGGTATAGATCGGGTCGGCCTCCAGGTAAAACGCGGCACTATCCAAATCAACAAGCACTTTTTCGACGACCTCCGCGACGGTCAGTTGCGCGGATTGCAGCGACGTGTAACGGGAAACGTAAGGGATCGAAGGCCGGTTAGCGCCATCCGCGTACGCTGCCCCGAAGCACCGGAGCAGGTCGAAGTGCATGAAGGCCCGCAAGGCCAGTGCCTCGCCCTTGATGATCGCGTAATTGACCCCCGAGAAGACATTCTTCTTCTCGTCGATCACCTCGAGGATCACGTTCGCGTTCGCGATGGCATTATACAAGCCGTTCCAGATATTCCCGACGCGATTTGTCGGGTTCGTCCCGTCGTAATTATAAGTAGTTTCGTCCTCGTACGAGGTGTTCTGGTAATCCCACTCGTGCCCCAGGACGCCCAACATCCCGAAGCGCATCTCTTTCACGTAAAGCGCCTCTGTCACGAGCAACGCGTAAACCCCGGCAAGCGCCTCCTTGAATCCTGCCTCCGTGGAGAACAGCTCCGCGTCCTTAACCTGTGAACGAGGCTCGACATCCAGCCAGTCGGAGCACGAGGCAAGCGGGAACAAGAGCGTGAACGCGATAAGTATATTGTATTTCATGTGTACGTTGATTAATGGTTAAAAAGTGGCCGTCAGCGCGAACGAGAAAGAACGGGCAAACGGGTAACTCAGGCCGCGCTCGGTTTGTACCGTGGAGACCTTGAAGACGTCATTCATGTAAAAAGAGCATTTCAAGCGCTCGACGCCATATTTCTCGAGCAGCGCCTGCTTGAAATCGTAATAAAGGTGCAGGGCGGCCAGCGACAACTCGTTCTTCTTCTCGATAAAGCGCGTTGTTGGCCGGGTCGTTGTTGGCGTGCTGGTAATTCGCTTAAAGAACGTATGATCCCCGGCCTGTTGCCACGTGCCTTCGAAGACGCGTCGGTCAACATTATAGGCCACGTCCACGTTCTCGACGCGGGAGACGAGAGTCGAGTTATAATAATCCTCGCCCCACTGGTAGCTAAAGGAACACGAAAGCCCGATCCCACGGTATTCCGACGTGACGCCGACATTCCCCCGGTATTTTGGATTAGAATCCCCGCCTATAACCTGATCCGCGGTATCCCACGTGTAGGTTGTTGTCCCCTCGCTGGTGACAAACAACTCCCTCCCGTTCACGGGATCGATTCCCAGCGAGCGCACGGCCCAGATCGCGCTCAAGGATTGTCCTTCCGCGAAGCGGGTTAGCGGGAGCGTCAAATTATCCGTCCGCGCGTCCTGCTCGTCATTCAGTGCCTTGAGAGCGTCGGCGATATGGACGATCTTGCTGGAATTATGTCCCACGGAAGCCTGCAACGACACGAAAGACGCGCTACCCGGGTCGCGGTACAATTGCCAGTTCGCGACAGCATCGAACCCCCTGTTCTCGATCTCGCCGAGATTCTCCTTGAAGGAAGAGAAACCGGTAGAGGTAGGGAGCGTGAAATCGATCAGCAAATTGTTTGTCCGGCTGATATACGCGTCAAGACGCAAGCTCAGCCGATTGAACAACTGCGCGTCCACCCCAGCGTTATAATCGACAGTTTGCTGCCATTGCAGCCTATCGTTTGCCAGCGCGATCAGGTAAGCGCCCGAGATATTATCATACGTCCTATCGGTCAGGAAGCGATACGTTCGCAAGGCCTGGTACGGGTTAAAACTTTGACTCCCGGTAGACCCGACCGATCCCCTTATCTTCAGTTGTTTCACGGGGGAATTTTCAAGGAAGCCCTCGTGGTGCAAGTTCCATCCTACCCCGACCGACCAGAACGTGCCCCATCGCGAGTTCTTCCCGAAGACGGAGGAGGCATTCGTGCGGACGCTGAGATCGGCCAGGTAGCGATCATCATACGAGTAATTGATCGCGCCGGTGATCCCGATCTCTCTCGAGATCGATTCATTCCCGGAAGGCTTCCCGTTCTCGAGGTACTGCTTGGCAAAGGTGACGTGATCAACGCGATTATTCAAGAACCCTTGCGCTTCCATCCCGTGCGCGTCAGCGTCATTACTTGCCAGGCTCCACGCCGCGTTCGCGAAGAGCAAGTGATTCGCCTTCCGGAGAGAATAATTCGCGGTCACGTCGGCACTGAGTGATTTAGACTCCTGGTCGGTAATCGCGTACGAGCCGCGTTTGAAATACGCGTCCCCCGTCCACGTGGCGTATCGCGTGTGATCGCCCGGGTAGAAATCCTCTCGCCGGTCGGAGGTATACGTGAAGCCGAAGCGACCGATCAGGCGAAGGTTCTCGAGCACCTCCCACTCGACGTAGAAGTTCTCGATGATACTCGCGTACTTGGAAAAGTTCTTCGTCCCGACGGTCGCGTTATATAGCGGGTTATAATAAGGTGTTGCCGTTCCGCTCGCGGATGACTGGAACGTGCCCAGCACCTTCTTCAGATTCCCGTTCTCGTCGTTCACGGTCCAGTAAGGATTCAGCCGCGCGTACTCCGAGAAACTGCCATACGGGGAGTCATCCGCGCGGTTAAAGGAGGCGCTCAACACGTTTCTAAAGATAAACGCCGCGTGGCGGTACGACAAGTTTATCGAGCCGGAGATCGTCTCGCGATCAGATCCCTTCATCACCCCGGCGACGTTATTATATGAAAAGTCGATACCATACTTCATGATCGCGTCGCCTCCTTCCAGGCGCACCGCGTGCTTCTGCCCGATCCCTTCACGCAACGGCTTGGAGAGCCAATACGTGTTCACGCCGGCGGTCACGTTCTTCAGAACCTCGTTATATTGTTCACGGAGAAACTGGTTCGCGACCGGGGCCGTGGAGGTATATCTCCCGGCGTTCTCCTCCACTTGCAACTTCTCGACCGCGTTACACAAATCGTAAAAACTCAAGTCAGGCGACTGCCAGTTCAGGTCCCCGGTATAAGAAAAGCGAATCTCGCCCTCTGCCGGGGGGATCGTCTCCACCACCACCACGCCGTTAGCAGCCTTCGACCCGTAGATCGCCTTTGCCGCCGCGTCCTTCAGCAGCGTCACGGAAGCGATACGATTCACGTCGAGATCATACACCTGCGTCGCGGAAACCGGGAAGCCATCCAGGATAAACAACGGCTCGTTCGGGTTACCGCTATACTCCCCCTTCAGGTCGGGAAAAGAAGAATTGCCGCGCAGCTGGATCTCCGGGAGACGATTCGGGTCAGACCCGGCGTCCAGGTTCTCCGCGATCACGAAGGCGGGATCCAGGTTCTTCAAGCTATTCAGCAAATTCCCGTTCCCGAGCCGCTTCAAATCCTCGCGCGTGAACGTCGATGCACTTCCCGTGAAGCTCTCCCGTCGACGCGTGAACAATCCCGTTACCACCACGTCTTCCAGCTCCCGCATCTTCTCCTTCATCCGCACGGTCAACGGCTTCAACTCCTCCCCCTCGGCCGCGACATCCACCGTCACCTCCGCGTTCTCCATCCCCACGAACGAAATCACCAGCGTCGCGCCCACCCCCGGCGGTACAGCCAGGCGAAACCTCCCTTCCGCGTCAGCGATCGTGCCGGTAGTCGTACCCTTCAAGAGAACCGTGGCGCGCGGGAGCGGCAGACCGCGCTCGTCCTGTACCACGCCGGTAATCACCGGGTAAGGACGCGCCTGTTCACTCGCCCGGGGAAACAGCAGCACGTACTCGTTCTCCTGCCGGTACGCGTACGGGAGATCGCGCAACACGATCTCGAGCGCCTCCTCGAGCGCCGCGTCGCGCAACTCGACCGTCACCCGCGTCTTCCCGTTTACCTGAAGCGTGTTATACATGAAATACACGCCCGCTTGTCTCTTGATCTCTTGCAGCACCTCCTCCAGTGTCCTGTTATCGAAGCGCGCCGTCATCCGCGGTTGCGTCAAACCGGCCATCGCCGGGAAAACCAACAACGCGAAAAACCAAAAATGAGCCACCCTCGCGGCTATCATCCATTTCCTCTTCATAAATTCGTGTTATTAATTAGCACTCGGGCCGTCTCTTCGCGGCCAACTATCAACGGGAGCGCGCTCGCTCCTTTCTTATCGCTACTTACTTCTATCTTGTCACCCCGCAACGAAAAACGAATATCGGCCAGCTGCTCGATCACCCGCAACACGTCCTGCAACGGCAGGTCGCGCCCGACCGTCCCCGTGAACGGGATATCCTCCAACCCCGCGTCACGGTACGCGAACTCCACGTCATACCACCGTTGCAACTGACGGGTAATCTCACCAAGCGGCATCTCCACGAAATCAAACACGCGGTGTATCCAACCCGGAGCGCTCGACGCGCCTACCGCCGAAACCGCTATCCCGCTCGCCGTGGAAACAGCACGCGTACCGGCTCCCAGCACCCGCTCCTCCCCGCCGGACGACACCCGCACGACACCGGCCTCCAGCGTCGTCACCACCCGCGCCTCGTCACGATAAGCCGCGACATTAAAACGCGTACCCAGAACCTCCACGCGCGTACCCCTGACCTCGACGACAAACGGGCGCCCCTCGCCGGAAACATCAAAATAAGCCTCCCCCGAAAGAGACACCTCGCGACGCTCACCGTTAAAAGAAACCGGGTAACGAAACTCGCTATCCGCGTTCAGCCACACCCGGCTCCCGTCAGAAAGCACCAGGAAATACTCCCCACCCCGCGGGATCATCAAAGTATGACAAGAATTCCCGGGAAACGCCGAGGCGTCACGGTAACTCAGCCCCGCGGTATCGGGCAACCCGCGAAACCCAAGCGTCGCGTCAACAACGACAACACCACTTCCCAGCGCCATCTCTCTCCCGTCCTCGAGCCGCAACACGGCGCGCCCCGCCCCCGGCAACATCTCCTCCCACGACAACAACGACGACGGACGCGACGGACGCGTCAACCAGTACCCCGCGACCCCGAGCAACGCGGCAACACAAGCCGCCGCGACAAACCGCCAACCGCGCGATCGCCGCCGCGACGACCGCGCGATCTCCCACGCCACGCGTTCCCACGCCGCCTGTTCATCCGCCCGGTCCCACGTCGCCACCCGCCGCGCCTTCCGGTACGCGCGCGTCGCCCCGGCAAACAGCCGCCGGTTACCCGCCGACTCTTCCATCCACGCGACCCACTCCGCGCGTTCCTCCCGCGAAAGCTCGTGCTTGCAAAAAGGGATGACCCATCCCGTCCATTTCTCCATCGTGACCTCGTTTTCTTGCCAAAAGTCGCGAACGGGAAAAACGGGTGACAACGAACACCATTATTTTTCAGGAAACCGAAGACGACCTTCCCTCCAGGATCATCAGCAAGATAATACCCAGCGACCCCCGCAACTGCTTCATGGCGCGGGAAAGATGCGTCTTCACCGTGTTAATCGAGATCCCGAGCTGGTCGGCGACCTCCTTGTACTTCATATCCTCGAGCACGACCAGGGAAAAGACCACCCGTCCTTGCTCCGGCAATCTCTCCAGCGCCCTGGACAGCTCTTCACGCTCCTGCTCGACGTGCTCCTCCGTGTAAACGAGAAGCTCCTCCGCGTTCTCGAACGAATCAACGCTATACCTCGACCTCTCCTTTACCCGTCGCGCGCTATTATTCTTCACCGAGGAGAAGAGGTACGCGCGTGGCGAACCCTCGAAAGACTCCCGGCAACTCCGCTCCCAGAAACGACAAAACACCTCCTGTACAACATCCTCCGCCTCGTCGAAGGAGTCCAGGAAGTGCATCGCGTAAACGAGCAGCGGCTTGTAATATAAAAGAAACAATCCCCTCAGCCCGTTCTCGTCCCCGTCATTCAGTTGTCGTACAAGTATATTTTCATCGCGCGTCTCCATGCGGCAAAAGTAGCAAGAAAACCCGGTACGCCGCTCCCCGATCCCCCTTTCTGTCCGCGTCCTCCTCGACCTCTCCCCCGACCTCCCCGCGTCATTCAACCAAAGTCACGTCATCACAGGCTAAAGCGTGCCAATCCCACGCGAGCACCCCCCGGTCCCCCGCGAAAACTCCCCGATCCTCCATGAAAGTGACGTCACTTTAAGCTAAAGTGACGTCACCATAAGTTAAAGTTACGTAACCCCGGGTGAAGATGACGTCACCCTGTGTTAAAGTGGTGTCACACAAGTGGATTGTTGATGAACTCCCGGGGAGGAACAGGGGATTTTGACGGTGGATTGGGGCATTTTCATGGAAAAACGCGTGATCCAAGAGGAAGAAGTATCGTCCCTGATCCCTCCTTGTCGACACGCACGTTTTCTCTCGTTCTTTTTTGTATTACCTTGCGGCACGATCACGAAGGAGACGAGAAGAAGCATGTTGGATCGTGAAACTATCAAGAAAAGAACAAGAAACGTTACACGAGATTATCTAAATCCTTAAAGAGATGAGCTATCGTACACGGAAAAATGCCGCTTGGATCGCTTGGGCGCGGGGTCTTCGTGACGCGTGTGTTGAAAACGCGACCGCCTGGCAGTTAGAAGAGACGTGGTTGCAACCACTGTCGTCGCTGGTTAACGCGGCGACGGAAGCTTACGAGGTGAACGCGCCGAAAATGACAAAGAATCACGCGACCGTGGCCGCGAAGAACGAGGCGTTCACGCGATTGAAGGAGTTCCTCCGGGTGTTCATTCTCCGGTTGATCGCGGATACCAGGATCAGCGACGAGCAGCTCGTGGCCATGGGGTTACGCGCCCGCGATCGCAAGTACAAGGGCCCGCTCCCGAGGCCGTCGAAAGAGCCGATGCTGGAAGTCTTTGCCGGGAAACATCACGTGCTGGACGCTTACGTGAGCGCGGAGCAACTCGGTCGCGCGACTACCCGCGTTCGCGAGAACAGGAACTACTCCATTGTCATTCGTTACAAGATAGAAGGCGAGGAGGTGTGGCGCGAGGTGCACTCGTCGCGCCTCCACGCGTACCTGATGTTTGAACCGGGTCAGGAGGGCAAACGCGTCACGCTGACGGCCGCGTGGATCAATAGCCGGTTCGAACGCGGTCCGTGGAGCAATGAAGTGACCGTGATTATCAATTAACAGGAAGGGAAGTGGCCCGTTCGCCGGGGAGATGGCCGGGGGGGGCGTGATTTTTTGCCCGGGGTTAACGGGCGCTCTCCTCGCGAGACCACGCGCCACGGGCCGCGCAATGAGTTACCGCGCCGGAAGCGTCAACAACGCGGTGCCAGACGCGGGCGCCCGCGTCGTTCTCCTCTATAAAATAGATGGAATTGACCTCGCTGTCCGGGAGGATTTCCCGCTCGTAAAGCATCTCGAGTTCAGTTAGCTGGTGGTGGCTCGAGAAGTCGAACGGCAGGGCGTGCGTCACCCAGCCGACGTACGAGGCTTGCGTCACGTGCCGGTTGAAGTCGATGGTGTCGTACGAGGCAACGAACCGGCGACTGCCCGTGACGTCGAGGGGGAGTCTCTTGGAGTCCAGCTCGAAGGTGATTTCCCGCGTGATTCCCTCGTGGTAAGCGGCCATACGGGAGACGCTCTCCGGGAGACGCACGGGACGACGGCGTTCCAGGTCAATGACCATCCATTCCGAGGTGGAACGGACGAGCGGTTGGCCCGACGACGAGAAGACGGCAAAGTCGCGGAAAGCGAAAAGCCGGTCAGAGCCGGAAGGCCACGTCTCGAGGATGATCTCCTCGCCTTTTGATGGCCAGCGAGTAACCTGGAGGCGTATCCTGTGCAGCATCCAGGTGATCCCGCTCGCGTTGAAGGTGTCCACGTCGACGCCCAGGGCGATAGTCTGCTCGTTGGCCGCGTCATTGAACAGGTCGCACAACGTTTTCGCGCCCAGTCTCCCGCGGAAGTCGACGTGATGATTGCAGATCGTGATTTTTTTAGAAAGCTTAAGCATGATTTTCGCGTTACTTGTTAAAGGATGTTTACTTCTGGCTCGATCCACACGCCGAAGTTCATGAAGACACTCTTCTTGATCTCGTTTGCGAGGCGGGCGATCTCGCTGCCGGTGGCCCCTCCCTTGTTCACGAGCACGAGCGCTTGCTTGTCGTGGACGGCAGCCTCTCCTATCGCGCGCCCCTTCCACCCTGCTTGCTCGATTAGCCACCCGGCCGCCAGCTTCACGTTTCCCTCTCCCGCCGGGTAAGAGGGCATGGCGGGGAAAAGCGCCGAGAGCCGTTCGGCAATTGACCGCTCGACGACCGGGTTTTTGAAGAAACTCCCGGCGTTGGGTAGCGCTTTCACGTCAGGCAGCCTGGCCTCGCGCAGGCGGATGATCGCTTGCCGGATGCTGGCCAGGGACGGTTCGCCCGTTCGCTCTACCTCCTCCCGCACGCCGCGGTAATCCAGGTGAAAGCGAGGTGTTTTCGACAGCCTGTAAGTGACTCGCGTGATGATAAAGCGATCTTTCCACTCGCCCTTGAAGAGGGAGTCCCGGTAGCCGAAACGACACTCCTCCCCGCTGATTACCCTTTTCACGCCGCGCTCGACGTCAATGGCTTCTACCCGCGCGATCCGCTCGCCGATCTCCGCGCCGTACGCCCCGATGTTCTGTACCGGCGTGGCGCCGACGCTTCCCGGCACCATGGAGAGGTTTTCGATTCCCCCGTACCCCCGCTCCACGGCCCAGCGGACAACGTCGTCCCAGGGGACGCCGGCCCCGACGCGTAGGAAAACCTCCGTCGCGGTCTCGCTCGCTATCTCGCGTTCCTTCATCGCGGGATGGAAGATCACGCCCGGGAAATCGGCCGTGAAGAGGACGTTGCTCCCCCCCCCGAGGACGAAGGTCTCCTGCCCGCGCCAGGGACGGGAGGCGAGGAGATCAAGTAATTGCCCCTCGTCGTCGCACTCGATCCAGTAGCGGCACCTGGCCTCTATGCCGAAGGTGTTGCGCGGTTTTAAATTCACGTGTTCCTTGATGATCATCTTTGTTTCCTTTCCCGCGAAAGTAGGGATAAAAAGCGGTAGTGCCGCTCCCGACCCTTGTTAATCCCCCCGCGCGCCCGTCGCCCCGCGTCGCGAAAAAGGCAAGGAATCGTTTTGCTCCCCCACTTTAAAAGGCTACTTTTGGCCATCATTATAAATCAATGAACATGGAAAGAGATACGCGGATTTTTAACCTGATAGAGAAAGAATACCTCCGGCAAAAGAGAGGTATCGAGCTGATCGCGTCCGAGAACTTCGTGAGCGAGGATGTGATGCGGGCCATGGGGTCTTGCCTGACAAACAAGTACGCGGAGGGGTATCCCGGCGCGCGATATTACGGCGGTTGCCAGGTGGTCGACGAGAGCGAGCAACTGGCAATCGATCGCGCCAGGGAGCTGTTCGGCGTGGAGTACGCTAACGTCCAGCCTCACTCGGGAGCGCAGGCGAACGCGGCGGTTTTCTTCGCGTGCATGAAACCAGGGGATCTCTTCCTGGGACTCGACCTGTCGCACGGCGGACACCTGTCGCACGGTTCGCCGGTGAATCTCTCGGGGATCAATTATCGCCCCGTGCATTATCACGTGAGGGAAGAGAGCGGACTCGTGGATTACGAGGAGATGGAACGATTGGCGCGCGAGTACCACCCGCGAATGATTGTCGCCGGCGCGTCAGCCTATTCCCGGGATTGGGATTATAAACGGATGAGGGAAATCGCCGACGAGGTGGGCGCGTTGCTGATGTGTGACATGGCTCACCCCGCCGGGTTGATCGCCAAGGGGCTGCTGAATAATCCCGCCGACTATTGCCATATCTTGACCACGACAACGCATAAGACGCTCCGCGGACCGCGAGGAGGGATGATCTTGCTGCCGCGGGATTTCCCGAACCCGTGGGGGTTGACCACGCCGAAGGGGGAGATCAAGATGATGTCGCGCGTGCTTGACTTTGCCGTTTTCCCGGGACAGCAGGGGGGACCGCTGGAACACGTGATTGCCGCGAAGGCGGTTTCTTTCCACGAGGCGCTCTCGGTGGAGTACGGCGCGTATGTCCGGCAGGTGAGGGAGAATGCCCGCGCGATGGCTACCGCGTTTGTGGACCTGGGCTATAAGGTGGTGTCGGGCGGAACGGATAATCACTCGATGTTGATCGATCTCCGGGGGAAGTTCCCCGAACTTACCGGTAAGAAGGCGGAGAACGCGCTGGTGATGGCCGATATCACGATTAATAAGAATATGGTGCCGTTCGATAGCCGCACGCCGTTCACGACCTCGGGCGTCCGACTGGGAACTCCCGCCATTACAACCCGCGGCCTGAAGGAGGAGGAGACCCGCGCGATCGTGGGGATGATCGATAGGGTGCTCTCTACACCGGATGATACTACCGTGATCTCGCGCGTCCAAAAGGAGGTCAACGCGCTGATGGGCGATCGCCCAATGTTCGCCTGGTAACGAATAAGTAGAATGTTAACAAGGGGCGAGGGGATCATCTCCCTCGCCCCTCTCGTTTCCCCCCGGGTCGATCTCCCCGGTTGCTGACGCGCCCGGCGGGGGTCAATCCTTCTTCAGGCGGTATTGCTTGTTCTTGTATAGGAACTCGGCGGAGAGCACGTGCGCGAGCGCGTCCCGGACAAGCCCGGGGTCGAGCGGCACGGGGAAAAAGGTGGTGTCATTCTCGATGCGGAACTGCAACGGGGAGTGTCCTGGTTGAAGGATTACCACCTGCTCCTCGACGCGGAAAGCGTTAATATCCATGAACTGGGACAGGGAGCGTCCCGGGACCGCGTCGGGCAGGTGGGAAAGATCTCGCCCGGGCATCGGGTGCTCCGTCTCTACCCCGGACAACCCGAGGAGCGTCACGGGCAGGTCGATCTGGCTCGCGAGCTTCTCGTGGCGCTCGTTCACCGGCACTCCGGGGCCGATGATCAGCGCGGGAATCCTGAACTTGTTGATGGGAACAAGATTCTTGCCGTAGACGCGGGTGTCGTGATCCGCCGCGACGAGGAAAATCGTGTTCTCGAAATACGCCTCGCGCCGCGCCAGGTCGAAGAAACGACCGATAGAATAATCGGCGTACTTGATCGCGTTATGGACAGTATTGCGCGGTTGATCGAACAACTCGACTCGGCCGTCCGGGAACTCGAACGGCTCGTGGTTGGAGGTGGAAAAGACAAGGGAAAAGAAAGGCGCGTCGCCGAGACTCTTGAAATAGTCGTTGGCCTCGCGGGCGAGATCCTCGTCGGAATACCCCCATGTGCCCTTGAACGCGCTGGCCTCCTCGTTGAAGTCGCGTTCGTCGATGATGGCGTCAAACCCGTTGCCGGCGAAAAAGGCGGCCATGTTATCAAAGTTAGACATGCCGCCGTAGATAAAGCTGGTGCGATACCCGTGACGTTGCAAGATGGCGGCGATAGTCGCGAAGCCCGTCCGCGCGCCGTCGAGCTTCACGACGCTCTCGGAGGGGGAGGGGAGGAATCCCGAGACGATGGCCTCGATGCCCCGGACACTCCGCGTGCCCGTGCAGTAGAGATTGGTAAATAACCACCCCTCGCGAGCGAGCGCGTCGAGGCGCGGGGTAAGCGGGAGACCGCCAAGACAACCGACGAACCCGGCGCCGAGGCTCTCCTGGAGGAAGATGACGACGTTACGCGGGCGCGGCGCGGCGATGGAAGGTTGCACGTGCAGGAAAGGGATGTCGGGATCGGTGAAGCTCCCCGGCGGCAGGTGCATGTAGCTCTTCACGCGGCGGTAGGCCTCTTCCTCCTCCATGTTGCCGTACATCCGGGCGGGACTGACCTCGTACTTGAGGGAATAGAGGGCGTGGAGGACGGTATAAGTAGAGTTCAGGGCGAGCGCGTTCGTCATCTGGTCGTTGGAGAAGACGGCGTTGCTGGCGTTCAGCGGTCGCTTGGAGGTAAGGCTACCGCGTGCGCCGGCGAGGAGGGCAAGGAAAAGAAAAGGGAAGAGCGCCAGGCGAACGAGCGATCGGGCGGCGGGCAAGCGGAAAAAGCGTTTCCCCCGCTTGACGACCAGCAGGATGACAAGGGCCAGCGTGACGCCGACGAGCAACATGCTCCACGGCCGCCCCTTGAGGAGCGTGGGAATGACCTCCCTCGGGTAGACGAGATATTCGAGGAAGATGCGGTTGGGGCGCGTGTCATACTGCTGGATAAAGGCCGGGGTAGCCAGCTCGAGGAAGAGCACGAGTAGCAGGGCCGCGGGGTAGTACACCCGGAGCACGCGCTCGCCGACGGGTAGCCAGCGCGTCGGTAGGAGACAGGAGAGTGCCGCCGGGAACACCGACAGGTAGCTCATCACGAGCACGTCGAAACGAAGCCCGACGGGAAACAACAACCAGTAGTCAACGGTCCGCGTGACCCGTTCGCTGAAAAGGATCGCGAGGGCAACGCGGCTGGCGCTCGCGACGAGCAGGCCGGTGCAAAAGAAGTAGAGCAGCGGCCGGATAAACTTGATTTCTCGTATCACTTGTGCGGATTTTATTTCCCGCGAAGGTACGCGAAAATCGCTTCCAGCGCGCAGCAGCAGTTTTTCGGGCTTGTTTCTCCCGTCGTCGCGTAATTTTTTTTCTACTTCTTGTCATTCTTTCCGGGGGCATGATCGTTGTCTGGGAAGAAAAAAAACACGCGATATGAATAAAGAGAGAGACGTGAAAATAGCCTCGTGGATCGCGGCTCGCGCACGCGGTGATATCTCCCCCGGCGAGGACGCGCGATTAGAGGCGTGGCTCGACGAGAGCAAGGAGAACAGGGCGTTGTACGCGCGCTTGATGGATCGGGAACGGCTACTCGCGCGACTGGAAGAGTACGAGGGGCGCTCGCTGGACGAGTTGAAAAAGCGCGTGCAGCGGGAGATCGCCCGGCGGACGATGATTCGTCGCGTCACGCGGGTAGCCTCGCTGGTGTTCCTCCCGTTATTGATTGTCGGCCTGTGGCTGGGCCTGGAAAGGACGCCGCGGGAGAACTTCTCGTTGCTCGACGCGATCCCGGGAGGCGGGCAGGTGGTGCTGGAGCTGGCGGATGGACGGCAAGTGGAGATCGTCAAGGGCAAGGAGGTAGAGGGAGTCATCGCGCGGAACGACTCCGCCTGTCTCGCTTACCCGACGGGGGGAGAACCGGCTGACGACGCGGGATACAACACGCTGCTGACGGCGCGCGGCGGGGAATACGGCTTGATGCTGTCGGACGGCACGCGGGTGTGGTTGAACGCGGAGAGCCGCCTGCGCTACCCGGTCATATTCGACGGGGAGTCCCGGGAGGTATACCTTGATGGCGAGGCCTATTTTGATGTTGCCCGCGGCGCGTCTCCTTTCCGGGTACACGTCCGCGGCGCGATCGTGGAGGCGCTCGGCACGTCGTTCAACGTGATGGGATACGGGGAAGAGGCGGCGGTAGAGGCCACGCTGGTAAGCGGGAAAGCGCGGGTGAGCCGCGGGGAAGAGGCGGTAGTGCTCTCTCCCGGTCAGCAGGCCCGCGTGGACATGGCGAGCGGCGAGATCGCGACGCGCGCGGTGAACGCGCTGGTGCACTCGAGCTGGAAGGAGAATCTGTTTATCTTCGACGACGAGTCGCTGGAGGTAATCGCCCGGAAATTGTCCCGCTGGTACGACATGGACATCGAGATCCTCTCCCCGGCGACGCGCGCGACGTCATTCTATGGCGTGTTACCGAAATACGCGACGATCACGGTATTCCTCGAACGGATGCAGAAGGTATATGCCGTGGAGTACGCGGTCGAGGGACGAAAGATTGTGCTAAAATGAGAAAAGAACCGGGAGACGCTGCAACGCCCCCCGGGGATTCGAGTAAAACCCGGCTGCCGGGTTAAAACACGTAAACAGAACAAAGATATGAAGAAAGATGTTGGACATGTCCCCGACAGGGGAAAAACGAGGAAATTTTTGCTGGTAACGGGAGTGCTCGCTTGCATGACGTTACTGTCGACGATCGTGACCGCGACGCCGGAATTGTCGCGACAACGAATGAGCATGAACATGAAACGCGCCTCGCTGGAGCAAGTGCTGAAAGAGATCCAGCGCGCGTCCGGGTACTACATCCTGTACAATATACAGGACGTGAAACCGGTGACGGACGTGAGCGTGGAAGTGAAAGAAGTAGAGGTCGAGGTAGCGTTGGACATTGCCCTCCGGGGCACCTCGCTGCGTTACCTGATCGAGGACCGGACGATCCTGATCGCGAAGAAAGGAGAACAATCGCCGGTCAAGCGAGTGATCCAGGGAGTCATCCGGGACGAAAAGGGACAACCCGTGCCGGGCGCGACGATACAGGTGAAGGGCCTCATGGTAGGCGCGTCATCCCGCGTGGACGGTAGTTTCCGGATGGAAGTCAGCGTGGAAGACCCCGTGGTACTCTTGATCTCGTGCATCGGTATGGAACCGGTGGAGGTTGCGCTCGAGGGAGACAAGCCGGTGAACGTGGTGATGAAAGAGCGGATAGCCGAGATGGACGAGGTCGTGGTGACGGGCATCTTCGCCCGGTCGCGGGAGAGCTACACGGGGGCCGTGACGACGATCACGGCGGACGAGCTGCGGCGGGCAAGTAACACCAACCTGTTGACGCAAATAGCGAACGTGGATCCCTCCTTTCACGTGCTGGAGAACAACGTCTACGGGTCAGATCCCAACCGCCTCCCGGACATCCAGATGCGCGGGAGCACGAGCCTCTCGGTAGGGATGCGGGAGTTGCAAGACGACAGCCAGGATCCCTCGCTGGCAAACTTACCGCTCTTTATCGTGGACGGCTTCGAGGTCGAGTTGCGGCAGGTGTTAGACATGGACCCGGCGCTGGCGGAGTCGATCACGCTATTAAAGGACGCCAGCTCGACGGCCCTCTACGGGTCGCGCGGGGCGAACGGGGTAGTAGTCATCACGACCCGCAAGCCGACGAAGGGGCAGTTGCGCCTGTCATACAAGGGCGACCTGAACTTGGAAGCGCCCGACTTGACGTCGTATGACCTCATGAACGCGCCGGAGAAGTTAGAGTTCGAGCGCCTCTCGGGCATCTACGAGCAAGGCGGCAATCCTGCCAAGAACCAAGAATACAAGGAACTTTACCTCGAGCGCCTGCAGGAAGTGAAGCGGGGCGTGGACACCTACTGGTTGAAATACCCGGTACGCGTGGGAATCGGCCAGCGGCACAGCGCGCGGTTAGACGGCGGGAGCGAGGAATTTCGGTACGCCGTGAACCTGGGATACCAGCACGTTGCCGGGACGATGAAAGGTTCGTTGCGCTCGACGATCTCCGGGGGGATGTTCCTGAGATACGACCGGAACTCGCTGACCTTCCAGAACGAGCTGATCGCGACGTTTAACAACTCCGCGAACTCCCCTTACGGCGGCTTCTCGCAATACACCCTGTTGAATCCCTATTACGCCCCGCGCGACGCGGAGGGCAACCTGAAGAAGACGCTTGACGATCGCTACACGCCGTTCCGGATCTTCACGGGCAACCCGCTGCACGACGCGGCGCTCCCCTCGCGGAACGACGCCAGCTACGACCAGATAAAAGACAACCTCGCCGTGGACTGGCGGTTATCGCCCTCGTTGTGGGCAAAGGGACGCGTCTCGTTCACGCGCCAGTCGGGGCGGTCGGACGTCTACGTCTCCGCGAAGAACAGCCGCTTCGAGACGGCGGACTACGAGGGTGAGAACTACTCCCGGAGAGGGACGTACGACTATCAAACGAACTACCTGTTCCGTTACGAGGCGGACGTCACGTTGAATTATAGCGCGGTGGCGCGGGAGAAGCACGCGATACAGGCGGGCTTCAACTACCGGGTATCGGAGAGCCGCGTGGAGAGTCATGCCGTGCGCGCGGAGGGCTACACTGCCGCGAACATGCACCTCTTTGGCGTGGCGAACGGCTACGCGAAGGATGGAAAACCGTCAAGCAACGAGGCCGTCACGCGGGCGTTGGGCGGATTGTTGAACGCGAGCTACGCGTACGACAATCGTTACTTCGCGGACGCCTCCGTGAAGATCGACGCCTCCTCGCAGTTCGGCGCGCGGAGACGGTTCGCCCCGTTCTGGTCGGCCGGTGTGGGTTGGAACGTGCACCGCGAGCAATTCCTCGAGTCCGACTGGGTTGACAACCTGCGCGCGCGCCTGTCGTACGGGGTCAGCGGGTCGCAGAAATTCAAGCCCTACCAGGCCATGACGACCTTCTCCTATTTCGAGAGGAATTACCGCTTCTGGAACGGCTACTACATGATGGCCCTCGGGAACGAGGACTTGCGGTGGGAGACTACCGGCCAGTTCAACGCGGGCGTGGACGTCGAGCTGTTCGACAGGAGAATCCGGCTACATGCCGACTTCTATAACAAGGACACCTACGACCTGCTGGCCGACGTGAACTCCCCGCTGGCGAGCGGCTTCTACAACTACAAGGACAACATCGGGAAGGTACGCAACCGGGGCGTGGAGCTATCGCTCGTCCTCTACCCGGTCATGGACAAGCAGCGGGGAATCACGTGGTCGGTCGGTGGATCGATGATACATAACAAGAACACCGTCTTGAAAATCTCCGACGCGCTCGATGAGCTGAACAAGGAGATTGCCGCCACGGACCGGGTCTCGCCCAGCTTCCTGGTGAAAGAAGGAGAATCGCTGAACACCATCTACGCGGTGCGTTCGTTGGGCATTGACCCGAGTAACGGCGCGGAGGTGCTCGTCAAGAGTGACGGGACGAAAGTCTTCGGGGACGAGTGGAGCGCGTCGGACAAAGTGCCGTGTGGCGTGGCCGACCCGGAGGCGTGGGGCACGCTCAACACGATGTTCCGCCACGGGAATTTCTCTTGCAGCCTCGTCTTCGGGTATCGCGTCGGGGCCGACGTGTACAACCAGACGCTGGTGGACAAGGTCGAGAACGTCGACCCGCTGAAGAACGCCGACCGCCGGGCCTTCTACGACCGCTGGAAGAACCCCGGCGACCGCGTGAAGTTCAAGGGACTGGCCTACTACCAGCTGGTCACGGGAGCTTCCTCCCGCTTCGTGATGAGGGAATACATGCTGGACTGCCGTTCGATCAACCTCTCGTGGGACTTCGTCGGCGACGGCTTGCGGCGCGTTGCCGGCGTCTCCCGGCTGACGATGGCCGCGCACGCGGAAGACCTGTTCCGTCTCTCGACGATCCGTCGCGAGCGAGGCACGGCCTACCCCTTTGCCTACCGTTTTTCCTTCTCGGTGTCGGCACTTTTCTAATGTTTCATGTTTAAACTTACAAGTATGAAGAAGATATTTATACTCCTTTCCGCTGTCATGGCGATGACCGCTTGCAGCGATTGGTTAGACGTGTCGCCGCTTGGCGAGGTCAAGGAATCCGACATGTACGAGAACGAAGAAGGATTCCAGGGAGTGCTGACCGGGGTCTACATCGCCATGGCTGGCGAGAACCTCTACGGGCGGGCGCTGACGATACAAGTGCCCGAACTACTCGCGCGCCACTGGGACGTGTACACTCCTTCCGGCCTCGAGGCCAACATACGCGATTACAACTTCGGGACAACCGCCGCCAAGTTACAAATCACGCGCACGTGGCAGGCCTATTACAACGCGATCACGAGCCTGAACAGCATCCTCGCCGCGATCGACGAGAAACAGGGCGTCTTCACGAACGGCAACCACGCGTTGATCAAGGGTGAGGCAACGGGACTGCGCGCCTTCCTGCACTTCGACGCGTTGCGCCTCTGGGGCCCCGCGCCGCCGGTAGCGAACGCCGCGGAGCTGACCATCCCATACGTCAAGCACGTGGCCCGTTCCGGAGAGACACTCGTCTCCATCTCCCACGAGAAGGTGCTGGAGGCAATCATCGCCGACCTCGACGCGGCGGAGACACTCTTGCAAGACGACCCGATCACGCGCTATTCCGCCGCCGTCCTCAACAACGGCTCCGGCGGCCCGGCGGACGAGTACCACTACTACCGCCAGAACCGCTTCAATCTCCTCGCCGTGAAAGCAACGAAGGCCAGGTACTACCAGTGGATTAACCGCCCGGACCTCGCGGCGAAATACGCGCGGGAAGTCGTACAGGCCGTGGTCTCCTCCACCGGCGCGACCGTCTTCGAGCTGGCTACCGAGGCCACTGTCGGCGGCACGACCTCTACCGCGGCGGATCTCCTCATGTCCGTCGAGCACGTCTTTGCCGTCCACAACCCGAGCTTCAGCTCGATCTTCGAACCATTCTTCTTCGTCGGAAACTGCAAGCAGGAAATCACCATCATCGACGAGGCCTACGAGAAAAGCTTCCACTCGAACGACGTCCGTTGCAGGACAAACCGCTACTGGGAAGAGCTGCAATACCCCCGGCGGCAAGCCGTCTTCAAGAAGTTCCTCGACCCCGAGACGAAAGTCTCCGCCACCATCATGCCATTGATCCGCCTCGCCGAGATGTACTTTATCATCATGGAGTGCGGCGCGCTCGAGGAGGCCAACGAGCGGCTGGTAGAATTCCGCGTCGCCCGCGTGATGGACGCCAGCATCGACAACAGCCTCACCGACGAGAGCGCCGTCCTCTCCCGTCTCGAGAAAGAGTACCGGAAAGAATTCTACGCCGAGGGACAAATGTTCTACTTCTACAAGCGGCGCGACGTCCGCCCGCTTACCTGGCCGACGCTCGTCGAGAACGTCGTCTACCGCCTGCCGAAGCCCGAGCAACAAACGAATTTCGAATAACACGTAACAACGAAAAGCATGAAAACAATATTCACGCGCGCCATCCCCTGCATCATCGCCCTCGCCTGCGCCTGCACGGAGCAACAAGTTAGCGACTATTCCGGGGACGCCGCACTCTATTTCTACCGGGGCTCCTACGAGACCATCCACGTCTACCAGCAAGATAGCCTCTTCTACTCATTCCTCTCCAGCCAGGAAGAGCGGGACACCGTCTACATCGACACCCGCGTGATGGGAGCGCCCGTCGACCGCCCGCGGGCAATATCCATCGAGCAGGTAGACGCCTCCGATCCCCTCGCCGCCATCCCCGGAACGCACTACGTCGCCTTCGACGACCCCGCCGTGAAACCGCTGATGTACATCCCGGCCAACGCGACAGCCTACCGTATGCCCGTCATCCTGCTACGCCACGAGAGCCTCAAGCAAGAGATCATCACGCTCCGCCTGCGCATCGTCGAGAACGACGAGTTCAAGATCGGGATCGACAAGCAAGCCGCCTTCCAGGTCAAGTTCTCGGACCAGTTCCTCCCGTCGACCAACTGGCGGCCCGGCAACGCGCTCGGCTGGACGCTCGTCTTCGGCGAGTACGGAAAACAAAAACACTGGTTCGTCTACACGTACGTCGGCTTCACCGACTTCGACGCCGACGTCTCCACCTACCCGCTGGACGTGCGCAAGTTCTACAACGCGCAGGCGCGGGAAAAACTGGCCGCCTACAACGCCGTCAACCCCGTCCTCAAGGAAGACAACGGACAAGAAGTCTCCTTCCCCGTCATTTAACACGAAATACTTTACGCGATGAAACAAGCAATATACCTATTCACGCTGCTCCTAACCTGGGCTTGCGTGCCCGACAACGGCAACTACATCTACACCGATCTCGAAACCCTCGCGCCGGAAACGGTCTCGGGCATCGAACCGGAATACACCCTGTACATGATGGATACACTCCGCGTCGAACCCACCATCGCCGCCCGCGACAACGACCACGACTACCTCTGGTTTGTCTACTCCACCGCCATGGCCCGCGACACCATCGGCCACTCCCGAGAGCTCCTCTTCCCCGTCAAGCTCCTGCCGGCGTTGAACTACCGCGTCACGCTACAAGTCACCAACCGGGCCAGCGGACTCTACAAGTACTATTACACCACACTCAAGGTCATCACGCCGTTCGCCGAGGGATGGTACGTCACGAAAGACAATAACAACGTCACAGACCTCGACTTCATCTTCCCGGACGGGAGAATAGCCGAAAACATCCTCGCCAGCGCCAACGGGGAAGGTGTGCCCGGGGAAGCCGTCACATCGGCCAACGCCAGGAACGTCACCATCATCACCACGCTCGACGACGGGCGGGACTCTACCTACAAGGATCACGACTGCCTATACGTCGCCACGCGCTCCACCGTTCAGGTCTACGACATCGAAAGCATGAAACTGCTGAACAAGATCGACAAGCTATTCATGCAACAACCCGGCAAGATCGAGATAGGAGACGTCATCTGCACCGCCGAAACGAAGGTAATCACCAACGAAAACAGCTCGTACGTCCTCGACACCCGCGCCTCAGCCGCCAACATCGGCAGGTGGGGCGTCGTCACCCCCGGCTCGCGGATAGACCCGTTCAACATCTGTCGCTCGGTCGTCGGCGGGTTCCTCGTCTTCGACCCGGACTCCCGCTCGCTCAAGCAGCTTAACACCTTCAAGAAGGCCTACACCGCCGTGATGGCGGGCGGCGCGAATCCCGCGAACAACATGAATTACGACATGGTCTTCATGAAAGAAAAAGCCACCATGATGGCGGGCGGCGTCGCCCTCATGAAGGAGCGGGGGACGAACGCCCTCCACGGCTTCACGATCAACGGGCTACTCTCCGGCGCGTTGTGGGAAATGCCAACGGCCCCGATGGTCACGAATCCCATCGCCTCCCGCGTGCAAGTACCGGCGGGAAGCGCCCTCCCCGGCGCCAAGTTGTACGGCACGCACGCCGACCTGAACGTCCTCTACTTCTCGAGCGGCGACAACGAGGTGTGGTACTATAACCTCGCGAACGGTATCGAGGAGCGGGTCGTCGCGTTACCTGCCGGCGAACGCGTCGCGTACGCCCAGACGCTCGCGCGTTACATCAGCGGGAAGACCTATAATAACTTCGTCGTCCTCTCCGCTACCTCCAGTGGCTGGACGCTGCGCGCGTATGATTTCCAACCCTCTTCCCCGCTGGTCGCGGAGACGCCGTTCCTGCTCTCCTCCGGGAAGGGCAACCCCCGTAACGTCTATTACCGCTCGCTCACTTCCACGACGAGCTTCTAAAACCCTCCCGGCGTCTCCCGCGGGGGTAAAATAAATCCCGCCCGGGTCGTCTCGCGCGTTATTCGAGACGGCCCGGGCTTTTTTATCGCGCCCGCGCGAAGTGTTCTCGGGAAATCCCGAGATGGTTTCGCGCCCGCGCGAAGTGTTCTCGGGAAATCCCGAGACGGTTTCGCGCCCGCGCGAAGTGTTCTCGGGAACTCCCGAGACGGTTTCGCGTCTGCGCGAAGTGTTCTCGGGAAATCCCGAGACGGTTTCGCGGCTGCGCGAAGTGTTCTCGGGAAATCCCGAGACGGTTTCGCGTCTGCGCGAAGCGTTCTCGGGAAATCCCGAGACGGTTTCGCGCAGGCGCGAAACGATAGATACCGTTCGTGTTTTAGTGTTGGATTCCCGCGGACGGTATTCGCTCGACCGTGATCACGAGCGCGCGGCGGGTCATTGGCGTTATCCTGTAACGGTCGTCGACGCGATGGCCGACCACCCAGGTAATCTCGTTCCCGGATAGTAACAGTACACATTCTTGCTTTTGCCTGGCGCTAAATTTCCTGTCGGTGAAGAAGTCACTTAGCTTCTTCGTGCTCCGTTTCATGCCGAGGGGGCAAAAGCGATCGCCCTCGCGCCAGTGTCGCGCGATGAGAGGGAAAATCAACTTGTCGCGGTCGAGACAGGCGACATGGTCTCCCGTCGGGATCGCGAAGTCGTCGTCGACAGGCTTCTCGTCGAGACGAAAAATAAGTTGCCCGACGCGATGCACTCCCGGCCCGTCGATCGACGCGGGGATTCGCTCCTCCCCGTTGGTCTTGAATAGCCGCCAGCAATCGCGGTCGCGCGCGAGGAGATAGTCGCCGGCGCGAAATTTCTTTCCGGGGATGGCCTTGCTGCTCTCGAGCACGTCGTCGACGCGCGCGGCGTTGAAACCGTACGGGCGCAGGATTTCGAATAAAAGCGCGCGCGGCGCCGGGGAGGAGACGAGCGCGCGAATATCGATGAGCAATTCACCGTCCTTGCAGCAGGAGACTTGCCGCGCGAGTTGCTCGATCCCGTGAAGATAGACGCGCGCCGTCTCGTCCATGATCTTGCATGTTTCCAGCGCCCCGCGTAGAAAGGCGGGGTTTATCTCCTTGAGTACGGGGATTACTTGATGGCGAATCTTGTTGCGGGTGTAATCGAGCGACGCGTTGGAAGAGTCGACGCGAAAGACGAGGTGGTTGGCCTCGATGTATGCCCTGATTTCCTCGCGGGAACGCTCGAGTAACGGTCGTAGCAGGCGATCGTTAACGGGATGCATCCCGGCGAATCCCCTGACGCCGGATCCCCGACAGATATTGAGTAGTAGCGTCTCGGCCTGGTCGTCGGCGTGATGCCCGAGAACGATATAGTCCCTGTTTTTCCTCGCGCGGGTATCCTCGAACCATTCTCGCCTCAGCTCCCTCGCGGCCATCTCGATGCTAATTCCCCGCTCCTTGGCGACGGCGCGGGCGTCGAAACGCTTCACGGAGTGTTGTATCCCGTGGGTATTGCAAAAGCGCTTTACAAATTGTTCGTCCATGTCCGACTCCCGTCCTCGTAACGTGAAATTGCAGTGCAGCGCGAGTATGTCCGCGTTCATGTACCTGAAAGCATGTAGTAACGCGATGGAATCCGCCCCGCCACTAACGGCAATGATAAATCGCGCCCCGGGGTCGACGCCGTGGGTCTCGAAGAATGTTTTAATGGTATTGATCATTATTCGCGTTGTTTTCGTTCCCAAATGTAATGAAATAAAGAGACCGCGCCGGTGAGGCCTCGAAAAAGATTGTGTATGTCGAAACGCGTGAATATATTCGCGGTGAATCAATGCAATAACAGAAACAACATGAGAGGAAGGAATGTGATTTTATTTATGGCAACCAGTGGACGCGTCGCGCCAACAGGGGATGAAGAAGTCCGGGAGAGGAATATCGCGCGGGTGGGAATATGTTGAGGAGAAAGAAGCCACGCGATACGTTCGTGCCGTATATTCATGATTACTGCGACCGGTGGTGCGCGCGATGCCAGTTGACTTCTCGTTGCTTGAGCCATGCCGTGGAGAAATGGATAACCGCGAGAAAAGACCTCCCGCTCGCGGACGGTTATGAATCGCTCTCGTTCTCGCTGGAGGAGGAGGCTATCTACGCGATAGCGCGCGATCGCGGCGCGACCCCGGAATCGTTGCTGGGCGAGGATCAACTGGAAGGGACGCGGGAGGAACTGGAGAAGGCGGAAGGCGACGAGGACGACGATGAGGCGTTCTCGCTGCTTCGCGAGCAGGACGTTTATTATTGTTTTTGTATATACGAGCTGTTGATCGACGAGCAACAAGAATCATTGTACGAGATGCTCGACCGGATCGAGGATAATGCCGGGGACCTCGAGCGCGTGCGGCGCGTGGAGGAGTCTCTCTCGGAGGTGAACTGGTACATGGATCTGTTGTACTCCAAGTTGAAGCGAGCTTATTACGCGTGTTCTGTTCCCGTGATGGCGCTCGCGGATGCTGCCGGCTCGGCTAAGGTGGCCCTGCTCGCCGCGGACGCCTCCGTGAAGGCGTGGACGGTGCTGCGCGACGAGTTGCCGGAAGTCTGCGCGAAAATCAACTGGATAGTGGTCACGCTCGAGCAGATTCGCGAGGAGTTGACGACGCGCTTCCCGGGAGCGGTTGGCTTTAAACGACCGGGCTTCGATAGCGAGAAACCAGCCCGGGGGAGGAAACGGGCCGCGACAGGACGATGGATATGATATCCTGAAGATAATAGATCATGGGTTTTTTTAAAGGAATCGGCGTCGGGATCGGCGCGTACGGTCGGGCGTTTTCGTTGCTATTTAGCAGGCAATTGTGGTGGTTCATGCTTTTCCCGGTTGCAGTGACTATTCTTCTGTTCGCGCTCGGCGGGCTCTTCGTCGAGGAGTGGGGCGATAATCTGGCAAGCGGTTTGGAGACGCGCGTGACGGGTTGGACGATGGAACGCGCGTGGTTGGGATGGGCCGGCACTGTTGCCGGTGTGCTCGCGCGGTGGTTGTTGCGGGTGATCTACTACTTTTCTTTCCTGTTTTGGGGCGGCTACCTGGTGATGGCGGTAATGTCGCCGGTATACTCGTGGCTCTCCGAACGCGTCGAGGCGCGCTTGTCGGGTCGCCGCTATCCTTTTCGCTGGCGCCGGTTCTTGTGGGAGGCTGGCCGCGGGGCGCTGCTTGCCTTCGGGAGCATGTTGCTGCAAACACTGGTGCTGATTTTACTGTTCGTCTGTTCGTTTATCCCGCTCGCGGGCTTGCTGACGCCCCTCGCCGGGTTCCTGGCCTCCTCTTACTTTTACGGTTTTGCCTTCATGGATTATGCCGTGGAACGAAAACGCTTTACCGTTAGCGAGGGGATCGGGTTCATTCACCGGCATGTCGGCGTCGCCGTGGGAGTGGGGGGCGTGTTCGTGTTGTCGCTCCTTCTCCCGCTCTGGTCGCTGTTCACTTGCTCGTTCATGTCGCTGTTGGCCGTTATCGCCGCGTCTGTCGCGATAGAGCAACAGCATTAGCGTTTTTCAAGCTATATTCGCGTGATACCCTGAAATTAATACACGATACAATGAAGATAATAAGATTATTCTTGCTGTTGACGAGCCTCCTCGTCTGCCCGTTTCCCGGCGCGGGGAACGAGCACCCCGACGTGGTCTACAAGGTGGATATAAAGGAGGAGATCGGCGCCTCGTCTTGGCGCCTCGCTCGTCGTTCCTTCGATCAGGCGCTGAAGGAAGGGGCGCGGTATATCGTTATTCACTTGAACACGTATGGCGGTACGGTGATACATGCCGATTCGCTACGGAGTATGATATTGCGTTGCCCTGTCCCGGTGTGGGTTTTTGTTGATAATAACGCGGCGTCGGCCGGCGCGTTGATCTCGATCGCGTGCGACCGGATCTACATGAGCGAGGGAGCAAGCATCGGCGCGGCAACCGTCGTCGACGGTACGGGGGAGAAGCAACCGGATAAGGTGCAGTCGTATATGCGCTCGATGATGCGCGCCACCGCGCAGGCAAAGGGAATGGACACGGTGACGGTGAACGGGGAGAGGAGGATATCGTGGCGACGCGATCCGGCGATTGCCGAGGCCATGGTGGATGAAGAGATGGAGGTCGATGGCGTGTCGGAACGGGGGAAGGTGGTCTCGTTTACCGCCCACGAGGCGATGGAACACGGTTTCTGTGACGGCGTCGCCGCGTCTGTCGAGGAGGTGATCCGGCGCGAGGGAGTGACGCGTTACGAATTGCGCGAGTACCGCGTGACGGCGCTCGACCGCCTGATCGGTTTCCTCGTTCACCCGGTGGTGCAGGGGCTGTTGATCATGATTATCATCGGCGGTATCTATTTCGAGTTGCAAACGCCGGGCGTGGGTTTCCCGCTGGTGGCTGCCGTGACGGCGTGCGCGCTTTATTTTTCCCCGCTCTACCTGGAAGGCCTGGCGACGTATATTGAGATCATACTCTTCGTGGTCGGCGTGATCCTGCTACTGCTGGAGATCTTCGTGATTCCCGGCTTCGGCATAGCTGGAGTGTCCGGCATCGCGTGCATCATGGGATCGTTGGCGCTGGCCGGCATGGAGGAGTTCTCGTTTGACTTTGCCGGGGAGTTCGCGAACGATTTGATTTACTCGTTATTTTTCGTGTCGAGTTGCGCGGCGCTCTCTTTACTTTTGTCCTTGTGGCTGGGTCGAAAGCTATTCGGTTTACGCGGTTTACGACTGGCGTTGCACGCGACGACGCCCGTCGAAGAGGGTTTCGTCGGTGTAGATATGACGGCGCGTAAAGAGATCGGGAAGCGTGGTACTGCCTTCACGAGCCTGCGCCCGGCAGGGAAAGTGCTCGTTGATGACGAGGTGTATGACGCCGTATCGAACACGGGCGATTACATAGAGAAAGGCTCTCGCGTCAAGGTCATCAAGTTCCAGTCCGGGCAACTGTACGTGGAATACGACAAAATTGATTAGCTTTGCTCTCGTAACATGACGTGAAAAGTGATATGCAGTATAAACGAATACTATTGAAACTAAGCGGCGAATCCCTGGCGGGAGAGGCCGGTCGCGGGATAGATCCCGCGTGCCTGGAGAGCTACGCGCGGCAGGTGTGCGAGGTGGCCCGGATGGGCGCGGAGATCGGCATTGTCATCGGTGGAGGGAATATCTTCCGGGGACTAAGCGGTACGCGCACCGGGGTGGATCGCGTGACGGGCGACCAAATGGGGATGTTAGCCACGGTTATTAACGGACTGGCCCTGTGCTCGGCGCTGGAACGCGAGGGACAGCCTTGCAAGGTGATGACCGCCCTCCGCGTGGAGCCTGTCGGCGAGTATTACGCGAGAGAACGGGCGATAGAATACCTCCGATCGGGTCACGTCGTTATCTTCAGCGGCGGTACGGGTAACCCACTCTTTACTACCGATACGGCCGGTAGCCTGCGGGCAATCGAGATCAACGCGGATATTCTCCTTAAAGGTACTCGCGTGGATGGAGTGTATACCGCCGACCCGGAAAAAGATCCCACCGCCACCAAGTTCGAACGGATCTCTCACGACGAAATATATCGCCTGGGATTGAAAGTGATGGACCTGACAGCAACCACGCTGTGTAAAGAAAACGGACTGCCTCTCGTCGTATTCAACATGGACGTTCCCGGTAACCTGAAACGGGTGGTGACGGGAGAGAATGTCGGCACGGTGGTCTATTAGCATGGAATCCTTGTTAGAAAAGATCAACTCCCCGGAAGAGCTAAAGCGATTAACGGAGAAAGAACTGCCGTGCCTCTGCGAGGAGTTGCGCGGCAAGATCATCGACGAATGTGCCGAGCATCCCGGTCACTTCGGGGCGGCGCTCGGCGTTGTCGAGTTGACCGTCGCGTTGCACTACGTCTTTGACACCCCTCGCGATAACTTGGTCTGGGACGTCGGACACCAGGCATACGCTCACAAGATCCTTACCGGGAGAAGGGACGTCTTCCACACCAATCGCCAGTACAAGGGTATTAGCGGCTTCCCCCGTCGAGATGAAAGCGAGTACGACTCCTTCGGCACGGGGCACTCCTCTACCTCTATCTCCGCCGCGCTCGGGATGGCCGTCGCCGCCAAGATGAATAGCGAGGAGGAGCGATTGTCCGTCGCCGTCATCGGGGATGGAGCCATGACTGGCGGTCTTGCCTTCGAGGGACTGAATAACGCCGGGATCAATAACGCCAACCTGTTGGTCATTCTTAACGATAACAACATGGCTATCGACCCGAACGTCGGCGGGATGAACGAGTATCTCCTCGATATCGCGACCTCCAAGACATATAATAAGATCAAGGAGGATGTCTGGCATCTACTCGGCAAGTTTAACCGGATCAGTCCCGGTACGCGCAACTTCATCCAGAAGATTGACAATAGTATCAAATCGCTTGTCATGAAACAGGGGAATCTCTTCGAGGCATTCGGCCTGCGCTACTTCGGGCCGGTCGACGGGCACGACGTGATCCATCTCGTCAAGGTGCTCCGCGACCTGAAGGCGATCAAAGGCCCCAAGCTTCTGCACTGCCTTACCGTCAAGGGGCGTGGCTTCAAGCAGGCCGAGATCGAACAGACGGTCTGGCATGCACCGGGGAAGTTCAACAAGGATACCGGGGAAATTATCAAGGAACCACTGTCGAATTCCCCCCCGCTCTACCAGGAGGTCTTCGGATACACGCTACTCGACTTGGCCCGTGCCAATCCCAGGATCGTCGGGATCACGCCGGCCATGCCTACCGGCTGCTCGCTGAACATCATGATGCGGGAGCTGCCCGATCGTTGCTTCGATGTCGGTATCGCCGAGCAGCACGCGGTCACATTCTCCGCCGGCCTGGCCGCGAGCGGGCTTATCCCTTTTTGCAACATCTACTCCTCGTTCATGCAGCGGGCCTACGACCAGGTGATTCACGACGTCGCGCTACAACGCCTCCCGGTGGTCTTGTGTCTCGATCGCGGCGGGCTTGTCGGGGCGGACGGGGCGACGCATCACGGCGTTTTCGACCTCTCGTTTCTTCGCGGTGTGCCCAACATGACTGTGGCCGCACCGCTCGACGAGAGCGAACTAAGGAATATGATGTATACCGCACAGCTCCCCGGGAAAGGCCCTTTCTCGATACGATACCCGCGGGGAAATGGCACGACGGCAGAATGGGAGACTCCTTACGTCGCGCTCGAGGTAGGCAAGGGACGATGTCTCGTCGAGGGCGACAGGATCGCTATAGTCTCGATCGGGACGATCGGTAACGAGGCCATGAAAGCTGTCCGGCAATGCCCGCCGGGGAGTGTCGCTCTCTATGACATGCGCTTCTTGAAACCGTTGGACGAGGAGTTGTTGCACGATCTCCTCTCCCGTTTCCGCTTCGTCGTCACCATCGAGGAAGGTACGCTCGTTGGTGGACTGGGGAGTGCCGTCGCCGAGTTCGCGATTGATCACGATTGTCCTGCGCGGATCGTTCGCCTCGGGATTCCTGATCGCTTCGTGGAACACGGCACGCACGAGCAACTCCTGCGCGAGTGCGGTCTGGATGCTGAATCCATCTATCTTCGGCTACGTGAATTGCTCTCCGTCTCCACCCTCTAATAAGGTGTTTCCGGCCAAATGAAACCACGAGTGAATATATCACGACATGCCAGCACTACCTGTCGCCGACGCGTCATACCTCCGCGGCAAGCTTGCGTGCCCGTGCAAGAAGATTTAGCTAACGTTATCTAATGGAACGTATCAAGGAATATTTCCGGGTGACCGGCATGGGCTGTGCGGGATGTGCCGTCACCGTGGAACGTGCACTAAAAGCTCGGGCCGGTGTGCTGGAAGCGCGGGTGAATTTCGCGGACGCGACGGTGCGCGTCGAGTTCGACTTGCGGCAGGTGACCGTTACGGGATTAAAGCAGGCGGTGGAGGCCGCCGGATACGGTCTGGTGACGCTCGATGACCGGTCGGCGGAAGAGGAGGAGCGCCTGCAACGACAGGAATACCGGCAATCGCGGCGCAATGCGGTGACGGCTATCCTGCTGGCCGCTCCCGTACTGGTGATCGGGATGTGCTTCATGGAGTGGGAAGCTGGCCGGTGGGTGATGTTACTCCTCACGCTCCCGGTGCTTCTCTTTCCCGGTCGCGGCATCTTTGCGCGGGCGTGGCTCCGGGTGCGTCGCGGTCAGGCGGACATGGATACCCTCGTAGCGATGAGTGCGGGGATAGCCTTTCTCTTCAGCCTCTTCGTCACGCTGTGGCCTGGTCTCCTGCATCACGGGGGCGGCGTGCACCTCTATTACGAGGCGGCGGCGGTGGTGATTGCCCTTGTCCTGCTGGGGCGACACCTCGAGGCACATGCGCGTTCCAGTGTCTCGGCGGCCATCAAGCAACTGGTCGAGATGCAGCCGCCGACGGCCATCAGGCTCGTTCCCGGTGGCGAGGAGGAGATCCCGGTGCGAGAAATATGCGTGGGGGACGTGCTCGTCGTGAAGCCGGGAGGTCGCGTGCCGGCGGACGGTGCGGTAACGTGGGGTAACTCCTTCGTTGACGAGAGTATGATCACCGGTGAGCCGTTGCCGGTGGAGAAGGTCGAGGGCGACGTTGTCTACGCGGGGAGCATCAACGGGCAGGGCGCTCTCCGCGTGCGGGTAGAGAAAGAGGAGAGTGACGCACTGCTGGCGCGGATTATCCGGCTAACGCGCGAGGCGCGGGGAAGTAAAGTGCCGGTGCAACGGCTCGCGGATCGTGTGGCGGGCATTTTCGTTCCGGTGGTGGCGTGCGTGTCCGTGCTCACCTTTATTACATGGATCATCGCGGGCGGGATGTCGGTGTTCCCGCTGGCCCTGCTGTCGTCGATCACGGTACTGGTAATTGCCTGTCCCTGTGCGCTGGGTTTGGCTACGCCATTGGCGATCATGGTAGGGATCGGGAAAGGGGCGACGCGTCGCGTGCTATTCAAGGACGCCTCCTGCCTGGAGCTATTGAGCCGCGTGAACACCGTCGTGCTGGATAAGACGGGCACGATCACGGCTGGAGTGCCGGTGGTGACGACGATCGCGTGGTTGGTGGACGATACGCGAGCTCCGGTGTTACTTTCCCTGGAGCGGCAGTCGGGACACCCGCTGGCGGATGCCGTGACGCGGGCGCTGGAGGAGAAAGGGACGCTACCTGCGGGAGAGATCACGTGTTTTGAGGCGCTGCCCGGGCGAGGGATCACCGGTAATATTCGTGGAGAGGAGTACGTGGTAGGTAACGAACGCTTGCTCTCCGAACGAGGAATCGCGTTGCAAAATAACGCGCTCGCGGAGTGGGAAGCACGAGAGGCGCTGGGCGAGACGGTGCTGTTCTTTGCGCTGGTGTCTCCTGTTGGTGGCGGGCAGGTGCTTGCCGTGATCGCGGTGGCGGACGAGATTCGGGAGAGCGCCGCACCGACCATCCGATTGCTCCGGAAGCGAGACCTCGACGTGTACATGTTGACGGGCGATAACGAGCGGGCTGCTGCTGTTGTGGCACGTCGTCTGGATATCTCGCTTTTCGCGTCCGGGGTATTGCCCACTGACAAGGAGCGTTTCATCCGCGAGTTACAGCAGTCGGGTCGCGTAGTGGCGATGGTCGGCGACGGGATCAACGATGCCGGGGCGCTGGCTCGCGCGGACGTGGGGATAGCGATGGGGAAGGGCGCCGGTGTCGCGATCGAGACGGCGGGAGTTACCCTCTTGACAACCGACCTGCGTGTGCTGGACAGGGCTTTCGCTCTTTCTCTCCGGACGCTCGCTACCGTTCGACAGAACCTCTTTTGGGCTTTCGTCTACAACGTGATCGCGATTCCCGTGGCGGCAGGTATACTCTACCCGCTGAACGGTTTCCTCCTCGATCCGATGATTGCGGCGGCGGCCATGACCGTCAGCTCCCTTTCGGTAGTATTAAACTCACTACGCCTTAAGTGGCGGGCACTTTAAAAACGATGAACATGGAAATACAAGAACGCTACGATGGAGTGATCGCCTGGTTCAAGGAACATATGCCGACGGCATCCTCCGAGTTACAGTACGATACCCCTTTCGGGCTACTCGTGGCGGTTGTACTCTCGGCTCAATGTACGGACAAGCGCGTAAACCAGGTAACGCCGGCCCTGCTGGCCCGATTCCCGGACGCGGCGGCGATGGCAATTGCCGAAGAGGGAGAGATTTTCGACTATATCAAGTCGGTCTCTTACCCGAACAGTAAGGCGCAGCATCTTTCCGGTCTATCGCGGAAACTCGTTGCCGAGTTTGGTGGCGAGGTGCCCCGAGAGATGGATCAATTACAATCCCTCCCCGGCGTTGGTCGAAAGACGGCTAACGTGATGCGGGCGGTCGCGTTTAACGAGGCGGCCATGCCCGTGGACACGCATGTCTTCCGGGTCGCGAACCGGATCGGGCTGACGTGCGACGCGACGACGCCGCTGGAAGTGGAGCGACAACTCGTCGCGCGAATCCCCCGGGAACTACTGTCATTGGCTCACCACTGGTTCATCCTGCACGGTCGGTACGTCTGTACGGCCCGTTCTCCCCGGTGCGCCGAGTGTGGAATCTCGCCGTGGTGTCTTAGCGCCTCGCGTGCGAAATAGCCGGTACGATTGAAAAAAAGGGAGCACGTACGCGGAATCCCGTGCGAGATGACTACATTTGCTCCCGTAACTGGTAAAAACAACGAGAGAAAAATGAAATACATGCGATGGATATATCTCCTTGGGGTCACCTTGCTGGCGTGGAACAGTGTGATAGCACAAAGAAAGATCGACGAACAGGTCATCAAGTTCAGTCAATTGCTGAAGATCGTTGATCGCTTCCACGTCGATACCGCGGACGCGGAGCGACTAACCGCTACCGCCATCATCAGGTTGCTGGAAGAACTTGACCCGCATTCCGTCTACCTCTCGCGGGAGGAAGTACGGGAGGCCAACGAGCCGTTGGAGGGGGGATTCTTCGGGATCGGGATTCAATTTAACATCTCGAACGATACTTTAGTTGTCGTTGATGTTATCCCGGGGGGACCCTCCGAGCGAGTCGGGTTGCTCGCGGGAGATCGTATCGCGACCATCGATGGGGAAAATGTTATCGGGATTGGTCTCACGAACGCAAGCGTGAGAGCGCGGCTGAAAGGCGAGGAGAATACCCTCGTGAAGGTAGGAGCGATCCGCGCGGGACAGATCATCGAGTTCAATATCAAGCGAGGCATGATACCGATATACAGCGTGGACGCCGCTTACATGGTCGCTCCATCCACCGGGTACATCCGCGTCACCCGCTTCGCCGCCACTACCGTGGAAGAGTTCGAGAAAGCCATCAAAGAGCTACAAAAAGAAGGAATGAAAGATCTCATCGTCGACCTGCAAGATAACCACGGGGGATACATGGGGGCAGCGATAAAGATGGCGGATCATCTCTTCGACGCCCAGCGACAGATCGTGTACACCAGGGGGAGAGAGGCCAGGACAAACGAATCCTTCTATTCTACCGCTCCCGGTATATTCCAAAACGGGCGGGTCGTTATCCTGCAAAACGAATCCTCCGCGTCGGCCAGCGAGATCCTCGCCGGAGCCGTGCAGGACTGGGACCGCGGTCTTATCGTTGGTCGTCGTTCATTCGGCAAGGGGTTGGTGCAGCGTCCCTTCTCGTTGCAGGACGGCTCTGTCGTGCGCCTGACAGTCGCACACTATTACACCCCGTCCGGGAGAAATATCCAGAAATCTTACGAGGGGGGAGCTAACCGTTATCGCTCCGAACTGCTTGACCGCTATAGCGGTGGAGAGATGTTCTCCATCGACAGTATCCACTTCGCCGATACTACCCGCTATTTCACCAAGAAGCAACACCGCGTCGTACACGGTGGAGGAGGGATTGTTCCCGACCTTTTCGTGCCGTTAGACACCTCCCTAAACTACAAGTACCTTAACCTACTCATGGCAAAGGGAATTATCCATGATCAGGTATTTCTACATGTCGACCGCGATCGCGAGTCCTTGCGCGCATGTTATCCCGACTTCGCTCGTTTCGAGAAAGAATACGAGGTCTCGCCGGGAATGATCCATGACATTGTCGCGAAAGGCGAGGAACAGGGAGTGAAGAAGGACGAAAAGTCGCTCGCGCTCGTGTTACCCGAATTAAAGAGGATTCTAAAGGCGCTGGTCGCCCGGGATCTCTGGGACATCAACGAGTACTACAAGATCATGAATCAGACCAACACCTCCCTCCATGTGGCCATCGAGGCACTGCAGGACGGGCGTTACGAGGCGTTGCTGAAAGAAAAACCGGCGGGAAAGAATAAATAACAAGCACCCCGCGCTTGAATATTACATGTTGAATATTATGTGTGTAACAATAAATAAATTAAGAGTATGAAACAGTTATTTTTAGTAGTGGCCCTCCTCGCATTGACCATGACAACGAGGGCGCAAGAGTCTTTTCTCAAGAAAGATATCGTGGGACATGTTGGCGTAGGCGTCGGGAGCTATCTTGGCGATGCTTCCTGGCGATTGCTTGTTCCTCCTATCGTGCTATCCGGGGAGTACGGAATCTTGGATTCCTTCATCCGGGGGAAGGCAGCGATCGGCGTTGGTGGCTATTTTGCTTACGCGATGGACAAGATAAAGAATGACGGGCCTTCGCGTTCCCACGTCATCCTTGGTGCTCGCGGAATCTTCCACTACGAGTTCGTGTATCGCCTGGACACGTACGCCGGGCTTTCTCTCACTTACGAAAACCTGTCGGTAAGCAACAACAGCACGAGCACCTATGACAGTCATAGCTTGAGACTCTTCCCCACCATATTCATTGGCGCCCGTTATTACTTCTCCAACCGCTTTGCCGCCTTTGCTGAGGTAGGCTACGGTATCTCCCCGTTGGAAATAGGCGTCGCTATCAAGTTCTAAGCAGCAATCAAGACAACAAGGGAGGAACATTTCCTCCCTTGTCGTTTTTTCCCTCCTTTCTTTTTCTCTCATTCCCTCCTTCTTCCCGTTACCAGTCATTCCGCCGTTACCCCCGGGGTAGCCTTGCGTCACCGCGCTTCATTATCCGACGGCAGTGGGGTAGGGGAGAGCCCGTAAAGTGCGAATGTCGCGATGCTTTCCCGTCTCCCGCGTTAATAATCCCGTTGGATATTAGCGATCTTTTGCTCGAGCGCCTTCAGCGCCTGTAACTCCAGAACCTTCTTGTATTCTACGGGTGTAATCTTGATAAACTGCTCGACGAACACCTTCCATCCGGCCAGTATCTTCCCGGCGAGTGGGCTGGCGGTATACCTGTAATGCGTCATGATCAAGTCGTGCAGTTCCTCCTCGTCGGCCCGGTCATCGATCAGCGACAACTCCACCATTTCCATGTTACAGAAATAATCGAAATTCCCCCTTGGATTCCACGCGTAGGCGATCCCGCCACTCATGCCCGCGGCAAAATTACGTCCCGTGGGGCCAAGCACCGCGACACATCCTCCCGTCATGTACTCGCAACAATGATCCCCGACACCCTCGACGACAGCCGTCCCGCGTCCCTTGAAAACAATCCGCGGGTGGCGATTAGCTGTATAGAAAATCTCAACGAGGGAATTAGATCCCGAGCGTGACGCGGGTAACGCCCGCGCCGCCGTGTTGCACGTGTTCGTCCTCGATGTTGCCGACGGAGGGATGAGACGAGAGATAATCGCGGACGACTTGTTTCAGCGCGCCGGTCCCGGTACCGTGCAGCACGCGCAGCTCCTTCACGTCGAGCATGACGGCGTCGTCGATAAACGCGACAAGGCGCTGGATCGCCTCGTCGCCTCGCGACCCGCGGATATCGATCTCAGCCTTGAAAGTTGCCCGCGCGCGGTCGACCGTC
This sequence comes from Odoribacteraceae bacterium, assembly GCA_031279175.1. Taxonomy (GTDB): domain Bacteria; phylum Bacteroidota; class Bacteroidia; order Bacteroidales; family Marinifilaceae; genus JAIRKS01. Next base: position 3,371 of record JAITJA010000214.1, on the reverse strand, counting down.
TCGAGATAATTCGAGTAATTCGCGCGGGGTATTTCTCTCGAGCTTTCGTTGGCGCGCGCGTTCGCGATCCTCGTCAGGCGTTCCGGCTTGACGGTCGCGAGCAATCCCCCGAGCGCGACGACGACATTCTTCGCGGAGACATTCACGACCTCGCAGACCGTTTTATGATCCAACAGCACGCGATCACCCTTGCTGATCGTCGCGCGCTCCTGCTTCTCGCGTGATCTTGTCGCTCGGGATGTCGCGGGGCGTTGTTTCTCGCGTTCCTCCTTCCGTCGTTCCCTGTTCTTGAGTTGCTCGACGCGTTGCAGCAGCAGCAGTTCCTCGTTATCGACCTCCAGGAGTCGCGTCTTCTCCTCCTCGAGGGTTTGCCGCGCTTTTCGGGTACGTTCCTTGTCGGCCTGGCTCTCCTTGATCTCGCGGATAGTTGCCTCGATAGAGCTATTGACGCCGCGAACGATCTCCCTGGCCTTCTCCCTGGCCTCCTTCAGCACCTCCTTCCTGAGCCTGACGGTCTCTTCCAGCGCGTGTTGATACTCGCGCAACGTCTCTTCCAGTTGCTTTTCGTTCTGGTGTATTTTCTTTCTCTTTTCCTCCCAGTAATGCTTGTCGCGGATAATCTCCTTCAGGTGCTTGTCGAAATTCACGCGTTCCTCGCCCACCTTCCCGGCGGCCTCGTCGAGGATTTCCCTTGGCAGACCGATTTTTCTCGCGATCTCGAAGGCAAACGAGGAGCCCGGGCTACCGATTTCCAGCGCGAAGAGGGGGGTCATGCGCGCGGCGTCATAGAGCATGGCCCCGTTAACTATACCGTCGGCGGAAGCGGCGAAATGCTTCAAGTTAGCGTAGTGGGTAGTGACAATTCCCTTGACATCCTTTTTATTCATGGCGTTCAGGATAGCCTCGGCGATAGCGCCTCCCAGGGCGGGCTCGGTTCCGGCGCCGAACTCGTCGATGAGCACCAGCGAGCGCGCGTCGGCGAGGCGAACGAAATTTCTCATGTTAATCAAGTGAGAGCTATACGTGCTCAGGTCGTTCTCGATCGACTGTTCGTCGCCGATATCGATCAGGATACTTTTAAAGATACCGAAGCGGCTATCGTCCTCGACCGGGACGGGCATCCCGCATTGAAACATGTATTGCAGCAGTCCCACGGTCTGCAAGCACACTGATTTCCCGCCGGCGTTTGGCCCCGAGATCAGGACGAGCCGTTGTTTCTCGTTGATCTCGAGATTGAGCGGGACGATATCCCGACCTGTCCCGCGCAGCGCGAGCAAGAGCAGCGGGTGTCGCGCGCCATGCCATCGCGCGCCGGGAGCGTCGTTGAATGCCGGGGCGAGCGCGTCCACGCGTAGCGCGAAGCGTGCCTTCCCGCGCACGAAGTCGATAAAGGCGAGGAAGTCAAACGAGGGAAACAGGTCGGGGGCGTAGGGGCGAATATCGGCGGACAGTTGACGCAGGACGCGCGTGACTTCCCGTTTTTCTTCTCCCTGCAACTCCCTGATCTCGTTATTGATCTCGATAATTTCCGTTGGTTCGATGTAGGCGGTCTTGCCGGTCGCGGACTCGTCGTGCACGATGCCGCCGATCTTCCGCTTGAAAGCCGCCGGGACGGGGATCACGACGCGCCCGTCTCTCACGGAGAGCTCGTTATCCTTGTCGGCCCATCCTTCCTCCCGCGCCTTCTGCAACAGCGCCTGCATCTTGCGCGAGATCCCCGCCTGCTTCCTCGCGATAGCCTGCCGGACATTCGCCAGTGCCGGCGAGGCGGAATCTTTGATCGTGCCATTCTTCGAGAGGACGCTGTCCAGGCGTTGTAGGATATACGGGAAGAAACGAACGGCATTGGCCCGCGCGGCGAGACGGGGATACTTGGTTTCCTTGTCATTAAAGAAGCGCAGCACGGCGTTCAGGGCGTCCAGCGAGTTCCTCAGCACGACGAGCTCGTCTACTTCCAGGAAGAGCCCTTCCACGCGCACGCGTTCCAGCAAGGGCCGCGGGTCGTGGCATGACGGCGCGGGGAACGCGACCTCCACTTGACAGACGCGCGCGGCCTCGGCCGTCTCCTCCTGGGCGGCCCGGATGACCTCCTCGTTCGTCGAGAAAGTCATCTTCTCGACCAGCTCGCGTCCCATCTCGCAGAGGCACTCGCCGGCGACCAGTTGCCTGATCTTGTCGAACTTGATTTTGGCCTCGAAATTACCCGGGTAGAGCATCAACGGCGCGGTATCCTGTTCACGGTCACGATCCCGGTCACGCCCTCGCTCGTCGTGATCAACACGCGATCCGTCTCGCGCCCCGTCCCGGTCGTTGGCGAGTAGAAAAACACCAGGTCGCCGCGGAAGCCCGGCAGCAGGAGCACCGGTGTTTGATCGATCGTCACGTCATTGGGTTTCATGATAGACGTGATCGTGATTTTCTTCTTTCCCGCGTTAAACGTGTGGATGATATGCGAGCGTTTTCCCGCGTGCAAGAAGACGGTATCCGCGCTCATTCGCAATGCCCCGACGCTCACCGGGTAGCGTCGCTCCATGTCTCCCGGGTCCGCGATCACCTCGCCGGAGATCCTCAGGTCGGCGGTAACGTCTCCCGAGAAATAGATCGTGATCTTCTTGGAAAACTTTCCCGAGAGGTTCGCCGGGTTAAAGTTCACGGTAATTGTCCCTGGTTTCCCCGGCAATACCGGGTGATCGCTCCATTCCGGTACGGTGCACCCGCACGAGCTCTCCACGTCAAGGATGATTACCGGCGCGTTTCCCTTGTTAGTGAACGTGAACGTGCGCGACACGATGCCGTTCCCTTCCTCGATTTGCCCCAGTTGATGGTGTTTCTCGTCAAACGCTATCCTCGCGCGTTGGGCGGTGACGCCGGACGGGATCATGAATAGCAACAAATACAGTATTCTCGTTTTCATCGTCATGGTTGTTTTTTCGATTTCTCCGCGAAAATAAAAAGAAAATCGAAACGCGGTTGCCGCGAGACAACATACGCGTGACAAACGCGTCGTCGTCACCGGCGATGCATTCGCGATAACCGGCGATTCTTTCGCCTCTTGTTATCATACCGTTGCTTTTATTCGCGATCGTGTTCAAGGCGTCGACCTTACCGCTGATCTCCTCGATTTCTTGTCCCGGGATCCCGGATTTCTGGTTAGACTTCTCGGATTTCTACTTCAAATTCCCGGGACAACGCCTCAATGTTCCGGAACAATGGTTCAATGTTCCGGAACAATGGCTCAATGTTCCGGAACAATGGCTCAATGTTCCGGAACAATGGTTCAATGTTCCGGAACAATGGCTCAATGTTCCGGGACAATGGCTCAATGTTCCGGAACAATGGTTCAATGTTCCGGGACAATGACTCAATGTCCC
>JAITJA010000156.1 GCA_031279175.1 Odoribacteraceae bacterium | reverse complement strand
CATTGTCACCGTGAAACACCCGCCAATCACCGAGAAACATGCACCAATCACCGTGAAACACGCATCAATTAATGGCAGGGAAAGAATAATTAGCAGCACGGTTAGCGAGACTTCTTTCTGGTGACGCCCGTGGAGTACCGGGGTTAATTTCGGACGCGTGCGCGACAGGTATAATTAAAGGGCAGGAGCGGGAGATCTTTTTCCTTCCGGGAGTCGCGTGGATTCCGGTCTATTCGCGTTACTTTTGGAACATTAATTTTAAAACACGGGGCATGTTCAGGTACTTTATCGAGATGGCTTACAACGGGAGCGGGTACAACGGGTGGCAAGTGCAGTCAGGCGCGCCATCGGTACAGGCCGATCTCAACGGTGCGTTATCGCTGTTGCTGGGCGAGGAGATTCACGCGACGGGCGCGGGACGTACAGATACAGGGGTACACGCCTCGTTTTTCGTCGCGCACTTCGATCGCGCGGAGGCCGTTACCTCCCCCGCGGCGCTGGCGCGGTCGTTGAACGGGGTACTCGGGCGGCACGTGGTCATTCGCGCGATCTACCCCGTGGTCGAGGGGGCGCACGCGCGATTCTCGGCGTTATCGCGGACATACACGTACCACGCTCGCGAGTGGAAAGACCCGTTTCGTTATCCCTTCTCGTTTCTCGTTCGCCCGTTCCCGGACGCGGCATTGATGAACGCGGCGTGTCGCTTGCTGCTGGAGGCGGACGATTTCACGAGCTTCGCGCGGTTACATTCCGGCTCGCGGACGAACCGTTGTCGCGTTCTTCATGCTGGCTGGGAGAGGCGCGACGGTGAGCTGGTGTTCACGATTCGCGCCGATCGTTTCCTGCGCAACATGGTGCGGGCGATCGTCGGGACATTGCTTCGCGTGGGTCAAGGGAAGATGAGCGAGGAGGAGTTCCGGCGCGTCATCGAGGCAAGAGATCGTCGCGCGGCAGGCTCGTCTGTCCCCGGGTACGCCCTGTTCCTGCGCGATATAGAATACCCGGTTAATCTTAAGTTATGATGAGATTCACTTGTTTGTTACTTGTCGCGTCGTGGTTCTTCCCGGCCAGTGGCGCTACGTCTCCGGGGGTGCTCTCCGGCAAGGCGGAGGTTAGCTTGTTGACGTGCGCTCCGGGCGACCAGCTTTACTCGTTGTTCGGGCACACGGCTATTCGCGTGCGCGACCCCGGTCATGGCGTTGACGAGGTTTTCAATTATGGCACGTTCGACTTCGCGACGCGTGGTTTTTATTTCAAGTTCGCGAGCGGCACGTTGCTGTACCGGTTGTCGCGCGAGACGTTTCCCCGCTTCATGGCCGAGTATTACTACCAGGACCGGGAGGTGCAGGAGCAGGTGTTGCGGCTCGACTCTCTCCAGAGGCAGCGGCTCTGGGAGATGCTCGAGGAGAATAGCCTCCCGGGGAGCCGGGATTATTTTTATAATTTCTTGTTCGATAATTGCACGACGCGGGCGCGGGACGTGATCGCGGTGATTTTCGATGGGATCGCGTGGGAGGGGCCGGGGCGACGGGTGAGTTTCTGGGAGCAGCTGGACGAGTACCTGTCCGTGTCGCCCTGGACGAGATGGGGGATACATACTATCCTCGGTTCACCGGCAACGGCCGAGGCGACGGTGTGGGAACAGATGTTCTTGCCCGATTACCTGGCGCGGGGCGCGGCCGGGGCTCGGGTGGATGGGCAGTTGATTGCCTCGCCGGCGCGGGTGCTTCACGGGGCGTCGCGGAGGGAGACGACGACGGCGTGGTATTTTTCTCCCGCGTTTGTTTTTGCCGTTTGCGCGGCGGGACTCGCGTTGCTCGCGCGGCGGCGGGGTGTCGCGTTTGTTGCCCGCCTGGCCGTCCCGTTTTTCATGGCCACGGGGCTGCTCGGCTGCTTGCTGGTCTTCCTGGGGTATTTCACGCTTCACCCGACGACCGCCCCGAATGCCAATCTTCTTTGGGCAAACCCCGCGAACCTGGTGGTGGCTTTTTTTATTGCCCGGGAGAGGATCCCGGCGGTCATTCGCGGGTACTTGCGCGGTTACATCGTGTTGCTTGTCGTCGCGTTGATCTCGTGGGTTTTTCTCCGCCCGGCGGTGGTGCTCTCTTCCATGATCATCATCGCGTGGATGGGGTATCTTTCTTGCCGCGTCACGGGGGCCTCCCGTGCAGGAAGGCCCCGCGCGCGGGTCGTTCAGAAGGCGATGCCGAAGCGCAGGCCGCAGGCGGGGAAGGTGCCGCGGTGACCGGCGGAGAAGATGGAGGAGCCGAAAGATTCCTTGTCCTCGTCGTAGAAACTGTACGCGTAGCCGAGCCCGGCGAAGACGTCCACGAAGAAGACGCGGCTGACGCTACTCTGTAACCCGACGGTGAACGAGGTGGAGAACTTGTTGAAGTCTTGCCGCGTATCGATATTCTCCAGGTACTCGTGGAAGGTGAGGCCGTCCTCCTTGTAGGTATGCATGACGTTGTCGTTGTAGCGCACGCGATAGCGGTTATAGTCGACGGCGGCGGCGTAGTAGAACCAGCGATGGAAAAAATACTTGTACTTCAGGGTCGCGCCGGCGCCCCGGAGGCGGTTGATCTCGTGATCGTCCGCGAGCAATGTCACTTGTATCTCGTTCCCGCGTCTCGTGACCGTGTGCATGGCGAGTCCCAGTTGTATCCATTCTTTCTCGCTCAGGCGTTTCTCGAGGTCGAAGCGCGCCGTTCCGTTGATCGCCTGGAAGGGTTGCATGGCGATCGTGTAGCGCGGGTCGCGCCGTGCAGACGCCGGGGCGACGGTGGCGACGAGCAGGCCGCCGAGCAGGAGTACATATAATGTTTTCATGATCTATTCTCTTTTTACTTCAATTTTACTGACGAGGGAGAGGCGCTCGCCGGAGTGGTCGAGCTGGTAGAAGCCGTCTTCCCCGATGACGAGGAGCGTGGTCGCGAGAGGGATCACGTCGTAGGCCTGTATGCTGGCGATCTCCCGGATGTGATCGAGATCATCGACCCACTCCGGTCGCGCCGGGTTGGTCACGTCGTAGACCCTGACGCCGACCTTGTCACAGACGAACAGCTTTGTCCCGGAGAGGCCCAGGCCGCGCGGCCCTTCCATCTGGTCCTCGGCGACGAGGAGGGGGCTGGCGGTATTCCTGACGTCATATACCTGGAGGACGTTGGTCGAGCGCCCGCACCAGAAGTTGTTCGAGTTGAGGGTGACGTAGGCGTGACTGCCGTCCGAGACGACGGGGTCGCAACTCTTGACGTGGATCGTGAGGGAGATGAACCTGGGGCGCTCGCGGTCCGTGATGTTGTAGATATACATCCCGTTTTGCGAGCCGATGAAGAGGAGCGTGTCGATCGTGAAGATCGTTTCCGCGCCTGCCTGGAGGGAGATGTCCTTGCTCGGCATGTGGTATGGCCGCGAGGGATCGGCGAGACTAAAGACCTTCATCTGGTCGTTTTCCACCGTGTAGAGGTAGTCGCCGGCGAGGGTAAAGCGGGCCATTGATCCGCCTTGCCCGCCGTCGCTGGAGCCGTCGCTGGAGCCGTCGCTGTTGGCGTAATTCGGGTCGCTGCTGGATTCCGTGTTACATGCCGCCGCGACGAGGGCGAGGAGGAGCGCGAGCGTGTATTTCTTTTTCATGGCGATCGTTTTAATTGTTTCTTTTCTTCCATTCCACGAGCACGTAATTCTCCGGTCGCTCGATGTAGCACGCGTAGCCGTCCGGGGAGAGAGGCTCGGGGAAGGCATTCTTCACGCGTTCGGTGACGCTCTTGGCGACGAGGTCAAAGGCGACGAGGTCGACGGAGTTATCCAGGTAGAGGATATTCCCCTTGATCGCCATGTCGATGCACCCGGGGGCGATAATAAAGCCCTCTCGCTTGGGCGCTGCCGGGACGGAATTGTTGATGACATGCACGCCCTTGTACTTCTCGTTGACATAGATGTAGGGGGCCTTGTGATAGATCTTCCCCGGGTTGACCAGGTCGCGCTCCCCGTCCCGGTAAGAGACGGATCGTTCCAGCTCCTCCCGCTCCATGAACACCGGGATGTAGGCGGAGACGGGATAGATGTAATAGCCCGCGAGCGCGAAGAGCGCCACGCAAGGCAGGATGAATAAAAAGATTCGTTTTCTCATGTTACTTGGTTGTTATTAGGTGAATGATTTCATGGATTAATATCCCCGTTGTTTCAGGATGGCGACTACCCGGAGGAAGTCCGCCCGGTACCCCCCGGGGTCGTACGCGATGGCGTCAGCGGCGAGCGTCTCGACCATCGTCCAGTCGAGCGTTCCCTTGTAGGCGGAGCGCTTGAGGAGGAGGCCCGCTCCCGTCACGGCGGCGGCGAAGCGGGAGTTCCCCGAGATACTCCCCGCGATCTCCCCGGGAATGTCGCGGGAGAGGAGGCGGCTCAGTGCCTGCACCTCTTTCTTGTAGCGGACGGAGAGCGTGGCGAGCGATTCACCGGGCGCGTCGAGGAGCTTCAGCTCGTGGAGGGCGGTGATGGTCTGCCCCACGCCGATCTCCCCGGCATCCTCGCGATCATCATCGAACTGCCCCTGGTCGAGGACGCGGTTCTCGTAACCGATCAGGCGGTAGGCGGCGACGCGGGCGGGGTTAAAGGCGAGCTGCACCTTGCAGTCGCGGGCGACGGTGTAGAAGCGGACGCGCTCGTCGATGAAGATCTTTCGCAACTGCGCGGCGTCACTGATATACTCGTAATTGCCGTTACCGTTATCGGCGAGTTGCTCCATCATGGCGTCGTTGAGGTTGCCGCGCCCGACCCCGAGGACGGTGAGGTACACGCCGCTCTTTCGCTTCTCCTTGATGATCGCGACAAGCTCTTCCTTGGAGGAGACGCCGACGTTGAAATCGCCGTCCGTGCCGAGGATGACGCGATTATTCCCGAGGCTCTCGAAGTTGTCGAGGGCGATCTGGTAAGCCTTGGCGATACCGGCGGCCCCGGCGGTAGCCCCTTTCGTGCCGAGGCGGGCGATGGCGGCCTGGATGGTGACCTTCCCGCTGGCGGAGCAGGCGGTAGAGGGGAGGGAGACGCCCGCGCGCCCGGCATAGGTGACGATGGCGACGCGATCGACGGGGCGTAGCCCTTCTACCATCAGCGAGAGCCCCTCCTTGAGCAGCGGGAGGCGGTCGGCAGGCTCCATCGACCCGGAGACGTCGACCAGGAAGACGAGATTAGCGGGCGGCAGGTCGGCAGCGGCGATCTCCCTCCCCTTGAGGCCCACGCGCAGCAGGTGGTGGTCGGCGGCCCAGGGGCAGGGGAAAAGCTCCGCGTCGAGACTGACCTCCTCGCCGGTATCGGGGTCGGGGTAATCGTAGGTGAAATAATTGATAAACTCCTCGACGCGCACGGCGTCGGCGGGCACGGCCTGTCCCTCCTCGATGAAGCGGCGGGCATTGGCGTACGAGGCGCCGTCCGCGTCGACGGAGAAGGTAGAGACGGGGTAATCGGCGACGTCGAGGAACGGGTTCTCGGCGTACCCGTCGTAGCGGTCGTCGTTGGCGGAGGGAACGCCGGTGACGTTATCCGCCACCATACCGTCGTCGACGACGGTACAGGCGGCGAGCGCTGTCGCGATAGCGATGATGTATAGTTTCTTTTTCATGCCTGGTTGTTTTTACTGGTTACCGTATGGGGTTTCGCTCCTGTCGACCTCCGGCATCTCGAAGGAGACGGTCGAGTAGCAGGCGTGTCCGATGATCCCGACGCCGCCCTGCACGTTGGAGTGCACCTGTACAGGCTCCATCACGTTCTGTTCCATCTCGAGGAGCATGAGAGACTTCAGGTGGAGGTAAGTATCCTCGTCGATACGGGCGAGCTTGACGTGATGCCTCATGACCTGCCATTGTGTGATCCTCTCGCCGTTGAGGTCATACTCGAGGCGGTAGGTATTGCGCGCCCCGGCACTCACGCGCAGGGTATAGCCCTCCCCCTCGAAGGTCTCGTTGGTAAAGACGCGGTAGCGGTTGGGGACGACATCCTCGTTGAGCCAGGTATTATTCCCGCCGACGAGCAGCGGGTCGTTCTCCGGGTTAAAAGAGTAAGTCGAGGAGACGCTATACCGCTCGTCGCCGACGCGGTCGTAGGTTTCCGTCTCGATGACGAGACGGTAATAGTGGCGTTCGCGCGCCTTGTCATCGATGGTGATGGCGTAGCGGACTTGCTCGATCTGCCCCATCGTCCCGACGAGGAGGGTATCCACGCGGATGGGGACGCTCTCCAGTGGCAGCGTCACCTCCCCCCGCGCCTCTTGCAGCCCGTCGGCGCGGGCGACGACCTGCACGCGGTCTCCCGGCCGGGGAAAAACGTCGGCGACATACTGCACGGTGGGTTGCCAGGGCGAGTAGATCACCTGCCGGAGCGCGCCGGCGAGCTGCCCGTTGAGGTAGACCTCGCCGGTGAAGTTCTTCGGTCGCTCGCTGGTCTCGCTGGAGAAATAGCGGGTCACCCGCGCGTCGACGCGCACCATCGAATCCGGCTGGATAAAGGAGTAAAGCACGAGCTTCAGGTCTGGGAGCGGCCCGGTGTACTCGTTGACCTTCTCGCAGGCGGCGAGGCTCGCGAGGAGGAGGAGTGGAATATATGCCTTGCAGTTCATAACGTGATCGAGTAAGAGATGGAGGGGATGACGGGGAAGAGGGAGGCTTCCCGGAGGACACTCTTCCGCGCGCCGTCGATCTCCTTGCTATCCATGTAGACGAAGAAGGGGTTCATGCGCGAGTAGAGGTTATAGACGCTGAGGCTCCAGGTCGAGGCGCGCCGGTGGTAATTCAGCCCGACGTCGAGGCGGTGGTAGGGCGACAACTTGTAGTTGTTGCGGTACTCGACGTGCGGTATGCCTCGCGGGAATGAGGGCGCGTCGCTATCGCTCACCCCGTCGATGGCCGGCGCGTCATAGGTCTCGAGGGCGATAGTGGCGCGCGCTCCCGAGTTATACACCCAGGCGGCGCTAACGTCGATGGCGTTGCTGAAGCGGTGCATGACGACGATATTGACCCCGTGCCGGCTATCGTTGCGCGCGGGGAAGCGTTCCCCCTGGTTGATCTCCTTGCCGGGGAACCAGCGATTGGCCCACGCGAGGGTATAATTCACCCAGCCGGTAGTCCTTCCCAGGCGGCGTTGTACTTGCAGTTCCACGCCCCGTGCGTTTCCCTTTCCGATGGCGACATTCTCCTCCCATTCCCGGTAGGCGGGGAGTATTGTCGCGCCGTCGACGCACTCGATCTGGTTTTTCATGGTCTTGTAGTAGGCCTCGGCGGTGAACTCCCAGCCGGGGAGGAAGCGGTAGTAGAGGCCTCCCGCCACCTGTCGCGAGCGCATGGGCCGCACGCGTTTCGTCACCGGCACCCAGAGGTCGCTCGGGAGGCTGACTCCCCCGAAGGCGAGCAGGTGGATATACTGGCTCATCTCGGCGTAAGAGGCCTTCAGGGAAAGGCGGTCGGTCGCGGCGTAATGGAGCGACAGGCGGGGCTCTGCCGAGAGGTACGTCGCGTCGCCGGAGCGGAAGAGGGTCAGCCGCGCTCCCGGGTCGACGCGCAGGCGTTCTCCCAGCGCGATCTCCTCCTCGATGAAGAGGGAGAACTCGCCGCCGCGGACGCGGTTTTTCATCTCCACTTCCCGCGCGAGGGTATCGACATCCCCCTCGGTCAAGTGCGTGAAGTTACTGATCTCCGGCGTGAAGGTATGGTACACGGCCTCGCCACCGAAGCGGGCGACGTGCCGCGCGGCGTTGTACTCGAACTGCACCTTCGCGATCGCGTCCTCGATGCCGGAGTGGTAACGGGTGCGGGTGAGGTTAGAGAGGAGCGCCTGCTGCTCTTCCTGTTGCACGGGGCGGGTAGAGAGCGCCGAATCGATCTTGACGTTAATCGTCGAGACGTAGCGGTTATACGAGAGGAGGTATCGCCCGTAGAGCCGTTCGTTGACGCGCGACCCGTATTCCAGCAGCGCGATGAGGTTGCCCCATCTCCATTGCCAGTTTCGTTCCTCGGTCGAGAGGTTAGAATAGCCGTCGCGCGTACTCTCCGCGCGGGTACGGTTGGAGTAATTCATGTAATCCTCCCCCCAGTAGATGCTTGCCGAGAGCTGGTCGCGTTCGGAGAACTTGCGCGTGATCTTGGCGTTCATGTCCGTGAAATGATATTTCCCCGTGCTATAATTCACGCGTCCCGTCTCGTCCTTCTCCGTGGTCAGCTCGCGCAGGAGGGCGGGCAGGAAGAGATCCATGTAAGTGCGCCGGAGGGAGAGCTGGAAGGAGGTTTTATCCCGTTCGATCGGCCCTTCCAGGTCGAGTTTCGAGGCGAGGACGCCCACTGACAGATTCCCGTGCACCTCCTGCATGTTTCCCTCCTTCAGGCGCGTGTCGACGACCGACGAGAGTCTCCCTCCGTATCGCGCGGGGAAGCTGCCCTTGTAGAAGTCGACGCGCTTGACGACATTCGAGTTAAAGGTAGAGAAGAAGCCCATCAGGTGACTGGGGTTATAGATCGGGATACCGTCCATGAGGTAGAGGTTCTCGTCGGCATTTCCCCCGCGGACGTACAGCCCGGCGAGCCCCTCGTTGCCCGTCTTCACGCCCGGCAGCAGTTGCAATGTCTTCAGCACGTCGCTCTCGCCCAGCAGTGCCGGGAGGTCGTTGACGATCTTGACGGGGAATTGCACTTGTCCCGCTTGCGCGTGTTGCATCCACGCGGGCAGGCCCTCGCCGATGACCGTGACTTCCTTTAGCATGATGGAGGGGAGCAGTTCAGCGTTGATCACCGTGTCGCGGGTCAGCGCGAGCGTCGTCTCGAAGGAGGTGTAGCCGACGAAGGAGATGACGAGCCGCGTCTCCCCCTCCTCCAGCGAGAGGCTGTAGAAGCCGTGCTCGTTGGTCGCCGTGCCGGAGCGCGACAGGGGGGCGTGTACCGTGGCCCCGATGAGGGTCTCCCGCGATTCCGCGTCGCGCACCGTACCGCTCGCGACGACCGTCCGGCGGCGTTTGCCGCGGCCCAGGATGATGTAGTTGCCCTGGATCTTGTAGGTGATACCGCGCGACGCGAAGATCTCTTCCAGCACTTGCCGCACCGTCGCCCGCGTGAAGCTGCCCGTTACCACCGGGAAGCGAGACAGCAACGGGGAGGGGTAGGAGAAATACATCCCGCTCGCGCGCTCGATCCCGGCGATCACTTGCTCTACCGGCGCGCCCGTGAAGGTGAGGTCAAGCAGTCGCTCCTGCCCGCCCGACGCGCCCGCGAGCAGCATGAATATTGTCCCTATGAATAGTATCCTTGCCATCTTCTTCGTTTGATATACCCTTAAGAGACCACCGGGAGGGAAAACCCCCACGCGCTACCGGAAAAAAAACGCGGGGGGGACGGCTCTCCTGCCTACCGCGTGCCGGAGAGGCGCGAGGCGATATGGCCGGCAGCCCGTCGCCCGTCGCCCATGGCCAGGATCACGGTAGCGCCGCCCCGCACGATGTCGCCGCCGGCATAGATATCGGGGATATTCGTCTGCATGGTTTCCGGGTCGACCACGATAGAGCCGTACCGCGACACCTCCAGTCCCGCCACTGACCGCGGGATGATCGGGTTAGGAGAGACCCCCACGGCCACGATGACCAGGTCGGCGTCGATCGCGTACTCCGATCCCTCCACCGGCACGGGGGATCGCCGGCCGCTCTCGTCCGGTTCGCCCTGCATCATTCGCTGGACGACGACCTGCTTCACGCGTTGTTTCTCGTCCGCGATATAGGCCACGGGATTTGCCAGCGTGATAAACTCGCATCCTTCTTCCCGCGCGTGTTTCACCTCCTCGACGCGTGCCGGCATCTCCTCCTCGCCCCGGCGGTAGACGATCATCACCCGGCGAGCGCCCAGCCTGCGGGCCGTCCGCGCGGAGTCCATTGCCGTGTTACCGCCACCGACCACGACGACGTTCTGCCCGTGATACACCGGCGTGTCCGAACGCTCGTCCCACGCGCCCATCAGGTTGACCCGCGTCAGGTACTCGTTTGACGAGAGCACCCCGTTATAGTTCTCGCCGGGAATGTTCATGAAGCGGGGAAGACCCGCGCCCGACGAGATGTAGAAGCAGCGGTAACCCTCCGCGCGCAATGCCTCGAGCGTCCCGGTCATCCCGACGATATAGTTAGTGACGAACCGCGCTCCCAGCCGTTTCAGGCTCTCGATCTCCGCGTCCACCACCCGGTTGGGCAGGCGAAATTCCGGGATACCGTACTTGAGCACGCCGCCGATCTCGTGTAATGCCTCGAACACCGTCACCTCGTACCCCGCCTTCAGCAGGTCGCCGGCGCATGACAGTCCCGAGGGACCGGAGCCGATCACGGCGACCTTGATCCCGTTGGAGGGCGCGCGTTCTGCCGGGACGCCGTCCGACGGCTCGTTATCTGCCGCGAAGCGTTCCAGGTAGCCGATGGCCACCGGCTCGCGCTTGAGCTTCTCCGCGTGGAAGCAGCGCGCCTCGCATTGTTTCTCCTGGGGGCACACCCGCCCGCATACTGCCGGTAACGCGCTCGCGCGTCGCAATACCACTGCCGCGCGGGAAAACTCTCCCCGCTCGATCTCTTTCACGAAACCGGGAATGTCCACGCCAACGGGGCAACCATCCATGCAGGTCGGGAGGACGCAGTCGAGACACCGCGACGCCTCTTGCCGCGCCATGCCCGGGGTCAATCCCTTGTTTACCTCTACTCGCTGGCTCGCCGCGCGCGTCGCAGGTTCTACTTCCGGCATCTTCACCCGCGCGATCGCCACCCGCGCCTTTGCCGGGAGGGCCGACCGGAGGGCCGCGCGCCACGTCTCGTTTCTATCGCTTATCATATGTCTTGCACTTTATGTCATAACTTCTTTATCTCCTCGTCGCGCAGACCGCCGAGGCGGGCGATCAGCTCGTCGAAATCCACCTCGTGGGCGTTGAACTCCGGGCCATCCACGCAGGTAAAGCGCGTCTTGCCTCCTACCGTCACGCGGCACGCGCCGCACATGCCCGTCCCGTCGACCATCAGCGCGTTCAGGCTGGCGATCGTCGGGATATCGTGGCGACGCGTCAGCGCGGAAGCGAACTTCATCATGACGGCCGGGCCGATCGTCACGGCCAGGTCCACGCGTTCCCGCGCGATTGCCGCCGCCATGCCATCCGTGATCAGGCCTTGTTGCCCGAGGCTGCCGTCATCGGTCATGATGATCACCTCGTCCGAGCAAGCGCGGATCTCCTCCTCGAGGATAACGAACGCGCGCCCGCGACCGGCAATCACCGACACCACCCGGTTGCCTGCCGCCTTGAACGCCTCCGCGATCGGCAGCAGCGGGGCGATCCCCACGCCACCGCCGCACGCCAGCACCGTCCCCACGCGTTCCACCCGCGTCGGCTTCCCCAGTGGCCCGACGAGGTCGGTAACATGGTCCCCGACCTCCAGCGCGCACAGTTTCCGCGTCGAGGCCCCGACCTCCTGCACGACCAGCGCGATGGTCCCCCGGCGCGCGTCAGCGCCAGTAATAGTCAGCGGTACGCGCTCTCCACGCTCCCCCACGCGCACGATAACGAAGTTCCCCGGGCGACGGGCGCGAGCGATCAGCGGGGCGTCCACTTCTATTTTTACCACCCGTTCCGAGAAATAGCTTTTGCTTAATATCCTGTTCATGTTGTCTTGTCGTATATTCGCGACAAATATACTATATATCACGCGGCATGACCAATCATAATCACGAAAAAGAGAGCGACGGGCGTCTCGTCTACTCCACCAATCCCGGTTCACGGCCGGAGCGGGACAATAACGAGCCCCACGCGAGCGCCTCCGGGCGACAAGTATTACGCGTCTTCCTCGACTCCCACCGGAGAAAAGGAAAGACGGTCACCATCGTCAGCGGCTTCACCGGCCCCGCGGACGGGCTCAAGGAGCTCGCGAGCGCCCTCAAGAACAAGTGCGGCGCGGGCGGCTCCGTCAAGGACGGTGAAATCATCATACAGGGTGACTTCCGCGACAAGATCCTCGCCTTACTCCGCGACAGCGGTTATCGCGCGGGGTAAATGCCGCCTCATTTCGAAACCACATTTTAAATTTATAGACATGAAGAAAGTTTACTATCTATGGGTCGCGGCAAGCTTGATTATATCGAGCGTCGCGCTCCCCGCGGCCGGGGAAAAAAGGCCGGATCGTCCAAAACTAGTAGTAGGTATCGTCGTCGACCAGATGCGATGGGACTACCTCTACCGCTTCCGGGAGCGCTACGCGGAAACTGGCTTCAAGAGAATCCTCGGGGAGGGATTCTCGTGCGAGAACACGCTCCTGAACTACATCCCCACCTACACCGCCATCGGGCACGCCTCCATCTACACCGGTTCCGTGCCAGCCATCCACGGCATCGCCGGCAACGAGTTCTTCATCCAGGCCACCGGGAAATCCCTCTACTGCACGCGCGACGAGGAGGCGCGAAGCATCGGAACGCCTGACGAGAACGCCGCCGTCGGGAAGATGTCCCCGCGCAACCTGCAAGCCTCCACCATCACGGATGAACTGGAGTTAGCCACCAACTTCCGCGCGAAGGTCATTGGCGTGTCGTTGAAGGACCGCGCCAGCATCCTCCCTGCCGGGCACGCTGCCGACGCCGCCTACTGGTTTGACGGCGACAGCGGTTGCTGGATCACCAGCTCATGGTATCGAGACGCGCTGCCCGCCTGGCTCGAGGAGTACAACAGGACAAGGCCCGCCGAGAAACTACTCGCGCTGGACTGGAATCCCCTCTACCCCATCGAGACCTACCTCCAGAGCGCGCCGGACGATAACCCCTACGAGGAGCCGTTCTCCGGGAACGTCTCCCCGCGTTTCCCCGTGAAAACATCGGAACTCGCGCGGACGCTCGGCGCAGGCCTCATCCGCTCCACGCCACACGGGTCGACAATGACGCTCGACGTGGCGCGCCTGGCCATCGACAACGAGGCCCTCGGCGCCGACGAGATCACCGACTTCCTCGCCGTCAGCCTCTCCTCCCCGGACTACATCGGCCACCAGTTCGGCCCCAATTCCATCAAGATCGAGGACGCCTACCTCCGCCTCGACAAGGAGCTCGGCGAATTCCTCTCCTTCCTCGACAAGCGGGTCGGGAAAGGCAACTACCTCCTCTTCCTGACCGCCGACCACGCCGGGGCGCACAACGCGCAATTCCTCCTCGACAACGACATCCCGGCCGGAAACTGGAAAGAAGGTGAGACGCGCACCGCCCTCAACCTACACCTCAAGGAGCGATTCGGCAAGGAAAAGCTCGTCGCCAGTCTCTCCAACTACCAGGTCACCTTCAACCGCGCGCTCCTCGACGACGCCATCGACCGCGACGCCCTGCGAGCCGCCACCGTCGCCTTCCTCGAGCAAGTCGAGGGCGTGGCCTTCGTCGTCGAGATGGAAAAGGTAGCCTCCGCGCCCATCCCCGCCGCTATCCGCGAACGGATCATCAACGGATACAACCGCGCCCTGAGCGGTGAAATCCAGATCATCATGAAACCCGCGTGGTACAGCGATCGCGACCGCCGCGGAGCCACGCACGGCACGTGGAATCCACACGACTCGCACGTGCCACTGCTCTGGATGGGATGGGGAATACCACGCGGACGCTCCAACACCGAAGTCTACCTGACGGACATCGCCCCCACCGTCGCCGCGCTCCTCCGCGTGCAAATGCCCAATGGCTGTATTGGTAAACCTATAATAGATATACTGAAATGAAACTATTCCCGCAACTCAATCACGGCAAGGACAAAAACGAACGAGAGTTCCTTGTCGCCAAGAACGTGCAATTACTCACCTTCCTGCTCGTCGCGCTCGACGACAAAAGCCGCACGACCGTCAAGTCAATCCTCGCCAACCGTCAAGTAACCATCAACGGGACGGTCGTCACGCAGTTCGACACGATCCTGAAACCAGGAGACGTCGTCAGGGTGAACATGAAAAAGGGGTCAACAGACCTCGTGATACCGGACATCGAGATCGTCCACGAGGACGACGACCTGATCGTGATCGATAAACCGCACGGCCTGCTCTCCGTCGCCACCGAACGCGAACGCGAGCGCACGGCGTACTTCGCCATGTCCGAGTACGCGCGACACTCGACCGTCGACGGGCAGCTCTTCGTCCTACACCGCCTCGACAGGGATACCTCAGGGCTGATGATGTTCGCGAAAAACGCCCGCGCGCAGGAAACCTTGCAAAGCGACTGGGGAAACATGGTCACCTGCCGGAAGTACGTCGCCGTCGTCGAGGGCGTGCCAGAGACAAATAGCGCGCTCATCGCCACCCCACTGAAGGAAAACAGCGCGATGAAAGTATACACCTCCGAGGACGGGATAGAAGCACTCACGCGCTTCGATCTCGTGAAAACAAACGGGACTTACTCCCTGCTCGACCTGGAACTCGAGACCGGCCGCAAGAACCAGATCCGCGCGCACGTCGCCAGCCTCGGCCTGCCCGTCGCCGGAGACTTCAAGTACGGCGCGCGGACGAATCCCATCAACCGACTCGCCCTGCACGCCCGCGAACTGCGATTCATACACCCCTCCACGGGTGAGGAAATGGGCTTCAAAACCAAGGTCCCGAGACGTTTCTTGCTACTCGTCAAGAAACGCGAACAGTAAACAAAAAAATAGCTGCCTGACTCTCGTCAGGCAGCTTCTCGGATGAAAGTAAATCA
>JAITJA010000152.1 GCA_031279175.1 Odoribacteraceae bacterium | reverse complement strand
TATTGTCACGAGGAGGAGGGACGCTACGACTTTGAATTCTTTATCTCCGACGAGCAGTGCCGGATCGTCGCCGCCACCGACACGACCGTCACGATCGTCGTGCCCGACGCGCTTAGCTCGGGACCAAGCTACATGGTCATCGAGAACCAGATCTTCTACGGTCCCTACTTCACCGTGCTGGGCAGTGTCTCCGTGGATGACGGATTTGTCTATATATCCGGGAAGACGCTTGACGGCGTGGTGTACCAGTGCATGCCCTGGTGCAAGAACACGCCGCTGACTAGCGAGTTCTATCTCTGCGGCGACTTCTACCTGGATGGTGCTACCGTCTCGGGCGCCGGGCGCTGGGGCGGCGTGAGCATGATCAACAACGAGACGGGCTTCGTCGGCAGGTACATCTCCGGCAAGTTCTACACCTACCGGGGCATCCCGCTTGCGACGCGCTTCGTCAACGACGGGACAGAGCTGGTGCTCATCCCCAACGAGGTGCGCGGCATGGAATACGTGAAGTCGGAAGTGGCGGCGGGTAGCCCTGGCGTGCTGATATATGGCTCTTTCGACAAGTACCAGTCGGCGTCGGGCACGTTCTATTACACGAACAATAACATGGCCCTGCTGAAAAACGATTTCAGCATGCCTACCGCGAGCCAGACCTATTACGATTCGCGGGGGGCCAAGCACTCGTACGCGCTCTCCACCTTCGCCGGCGGGACCGACGAGATGATCCTCAGAGGGTTTACCACTGCCGCCGGTAAGATCGTGGCCGTGGGGAATTTCTACCACCACAAGTTATCGGATTACGCCAACTCGGTTTGTAACACGGACGGGACGTTTATCGTGGAGGAGGCGTTGACGCCCGCGACATCCGTGACGCGGATGGAGTTGACAGGAGCGCTGGATTATAGCTATCGTCGCGACCCGTCCGACCCGGGGCAGTCGCTGGCAGGAGCCTCGGGTACCATCCGGGATGCTTGCATGACCGATGATGAATCGATCATTATCGTCGGGGAAATAAGCGCCTTTGACGGGCTCCCGGTAGCGAATATCGTGAAGCTCGACGCGAACGGGCAGGTGGACGAGGCTTTCCTCGAGCGGGTCGGCTCCGGCGCGGAAGGGATCATCCGCAAGATCACCCACGCCTCGTACCGGGACGCGGGGGGAGTGCAGCAGGAGCGCGTGTTGATCGTCGGGAATTTCACCGCCTTCAACGGGACGCCGGTCAAGGGGCTGGTCATGATGGATGCCGACGGGAACGTTGACGAGCGTTTTGTCCTGAAGGAGATGGAGGGAGGTTTCCCGAACTTCGCCAAGATCGTGGATCTAAACGCCAACGGCAACGAGGTGATGCCACACGTGGTGATCTCTGGGACGTTCAACAAGTACGCCGGGGTGATCCGCCGCGGCTTCCTGATCCTCGACATGAATGGTGATGCCATCCAGCGCTTTAACGTGCCGGGCGCGTTCTCGGGGGAACTCTATGACGCGTCGTATTCCCTGACCTCCGGCAACGCGAACGGCTTGCTGATCGTCGGCAATATTTACTACTTCGATGGAAACCCGGTGAATAATATCGTCATGCTGCAGGTGGATATTGAAGACAATTTCACGACAAACGAATAAACAAGAAAGATCATGAAGACTACTCGGACGAATCTGTTTCAAGTGATCGCGGTGGTTTGCCTGCTCGCGTCGGCGACGGGGTGCAACGAAGCGATGAAGGACACGTTGAAGTACGACTACCCGCGGGAGGAGAACGCGAGCGTGTCGGGCGGGCACGTGCTGCTGGTCATCCTTGACGGCGCGTCGGGGCGCGCGGTGCAAGTGACGCGCAATGCCCGTCAAGCGCCGACGCTCGCGACGATGGCCGCGCACGCGATCTATACCGATTACGGGTTGAGCGATAATACCAACGCGATCGGCGCGGGGGAGATGACCAACGCGCGCGGTTGGGCCAACCTGATGACGGGGTGCACGACGCACGGGATAACGGCTGACGAGGAGCTATCCGCTATCGGTTCTAATCACGCGGTAGCGCGTCTCGTCGAGGCGGGGAGATCCGCGAGCATTCACGCCGCGGACGATCGTTTCCGCGCGGTATTCGCCACGGAAGGGACAAACGCGCCGCTCGCGAGTAGCGACGAGGAGGCGAAAGACGGCGCGCTGGCGGAGTTGCGGGGCGCGAGCCTCGTTCCTGACCTGGTGGTCGTCGAGTTTAAAGGCGCGCGGGAGGCTGGCGCGCGGGATGGTTTCTACAAGGCCGACGAGACGCCAACGGACGCGGTGATTGCCGCCATCTCGACGCTCGACGGGTATATCGGCGAGATGATGGAGGCCCTGAAAGCGCGCCCGGGTTACGCGAACGAGAACTGGCTGGTCGTGGTCACCTCCAACCACGGTGGAGCGAACGACAACGGCAAGGTCTCGTCTCATTACGATGACTTGACACGGAACACCTTCACGATGTTATATCATGACCGGCTGGTGCCGCGGGTGCAGGGACGGACGAGCGACGCGTCGCTCACGTATAGTTATTTCACGCCCAAGTGGTCGTTTGACTACCAGAACCCCACTCCACAGGCCCACGCGGAGTCAGCGGTGATCGGGAACACGACCACCGGTAACATGGTCTTCGGGGAAGAGATGACGATCATGTTCTTCGTCCGTTTGAATACCCTGCATGCCGGTTCTTCCCAGAACTACATTATTCTTTCAAAGACCAACAAGGTGAAGCAAAGCGGCACGGCAAATGGCGGGTGGTATATTTGTTTCTACAATAGTCCCGCCCGCGATTTTCTCCTCGAGTTAGGCAATCAAAGCAGTGGTCGGCTTTGTACCTCCTCGGTCTTGAACGTGGCGGGGGAGTGGTACTCGTTTGCCATCACGATTGCGCCGGACGCGACGAACGCCAACATGCTGTTGAACGCCTACGTGAACGGGAAGCTGGACTCGTACAGGCCCAATACCAAGGTGTCAAAGAATAATTTCACCAATTACACGGCCGGGCAGGTGGATATCCCGTTGAGAATCGGTGGTGCTAACGACCGGACAACGCAGGTGAGCGGTGGCGACACGAAAAACGCGGTGGCGACCAACTGGTTTAACATTACCAACCTGCAAATCTATGACAAGGCGCTTTCCGCGGAGGAGATCGAGCTGTATGCCGGGAAAAATCAACTGCACCTGCTCGCCGGGGGATACCCCTTGTGGGATCACTTGATTGGCTACTGGCCCTGCGACCTGGAGGAGGACGAAGGCAACCCGGTGCTGAAGGACTACTCGAGGTATCGTCCCGGGGATGGTTCTACCGATTTCGTCATCGATCGCGGCGCGTCGGACCAGTGGATCGAGGGATTCTCCAACGATCCCGGCATGCACCCGATCCCGGAGACCGACCGGTTCTATTACGTCAAGACGATAAACACGGTGGACGTCTCCCGGCAGGTATTCCTGTGGCTGGGCGAGGCCGTCAAGTGGGAGTGGGGCATGGAGGGGAAGGCATGGACGTTGACTTACGAGGAGATGGTAACGATAGACTAAAGATGATCACGATGAAAAGAATAGTTTATATCGCGTGGCTCGCGGGAGCACTTGCCGGGGTCAACGCGTGCCAGGAGAAGGAGTACGACCTGATCGTTTCAGCGACGGATGATTATACCGGTGACGCCGCCGCCGACTATCATTCCCGGGAAGGCATCGACGTGAGCATGTATGCCAAGGCCCGCATCTTCCCAGGGCTGGTGGACACGGCCGCCGAGGAGCGGTTGGACGAGGTGATCATCGAGCTGGACTTGACGCGGAAGGCGCTGTCAGCGGCAAACATGAACCTGGCCTACCTCCCGTCGGCCATTTACAGTACCGGCCTGTACGCCGGGGCGGGGGAGAAAATCACCGTGCAGATGGACGAGGATATCAAGGGACTGAGCGTGCAGGTCGGCATCCATACCCGCGACATCTCGTCGCTGGAGGCAATCGAGCGCGACCCGTTACTGACGACGACCATGCCCTTGTTCCGGGGAAAAACCGAGATCCGTAACCCCTGGGGAGGCTATATCTGGATCAACAGGTCGGGTAGCGACGGGGCGGATCGCCCGGCATTTCCTCTCAAGATCAGCGGGGCGTACGCGGCGCCCGATTTCGTGCCCGGGGAGACGCGTGCCGACGCGTGGGTAGAGAAGATCAAGGCCACGTCCGTCCCGTGGATCGAGTTGCGGGGCGAGCATTACGTCTTCTCGGTGCCCGCGAAGTATATCCAGAAGAAGGTAAACGAGTCGGGAGAGACCTTTGCCGCTCGTCTCGAGGAGGCCCTGGGGTTGTGGGACGAGTGGATGCGTTGCATCTACGACTTTCACGG
Organism: Odoribacteraceae bacterium; assembly: GCA_031279175.1. Taxonomy (GTDB): domain Bacteria; phylum Bacteroidota; class Bacteroidia; order Bacteroidales; family Marinifilaceae; genus JAIRKS01. The sequence continues at coordinate 448 of JAITJA010000152.1, read as the reverse complement.
CCTGGATGACACCGATCCCGACTTCCCGCTGCCGGATTACCCGGTGCGGGCAGTGATGGACGTGCACCTGCAGAACGAGCGCTACTCGTATTACAATGTCAACCTGGTGGAACTCCTGCAAACGGAGGAGTTGATAGACATGATCACGACGCCGGAAGCCATCAAACGGGGCGACCAGAACACGGTGCATCTCATGGGCTGGTTGCAACTCTACATCCTGAAGCAGGCGCGCTCCATCAATACCTTCGCGACCTTGCCCGACGCCTTCTCGACGGTCTACCCGTTGCTTCCCAATTTCTATTTTCTCTACAAGAACGGCTGGTGGGAGGGGACGAATCGCGTCGTGAGACAATATCGCGTCGGTGGCACGCAGGTGATACAATGGGGGACCTCCCACGAGATGACGATTGAGAATGTCCAAAATTTAATCTCCTTCGCCGCCGCCGAC
>JAITJA010000022.1 GCA_031279175.1 Odoribacteraceae bacterium | reverse complement strand
AATCCACCACACCTGCAAGCGCCGTGCACTTAAAAATGCTTAATCCTGCTATCTTTTTCATCGTACCTTGTTTTGTGAGTTTACCTGATTAATGATTTGTTCTAACGGCGACGAAGGTAGAGAATATTTCTACTTGATGCAACACGGGAAAATTTTTTTCGTCATTTTGTTCGCGGCGCGTTTCCCCGGCCTCTCCCGTGGTAGAAACGCTTTCCCGTGCGCGGAAATTTTCTTTACATTCGCGGTAAACGATAACGGAGTATTTACCATTAAAACGAAGAAGATTCTATGAACCAAGAAGACGTGCAGTTTTGTCTCGAGGAGGCAAAAGAGAAAATGGAAGCAGCACTGCGCCACCTGGAGGTGGAACTGGGCAAGATCAGGGCCGGCCGGGCTAACCCGAAGATCTTGCAAGACGTGCTGGTGGATTATTACGGTAGCCCAACCCCCCTGTCACAAGTGGCGAATATCGCCGCGCCAGACCCGCGGACGATCGCCGTGCAACCCTGGGATAAGAAGATGATCCCGGCGATCGAACGCGCGATCATGAACGCGAACCTCGGCCTGAACCCGGATAATAACGGGGAGATGATCCGCGTCAATATCCCCATGCTGACGGAAGAACGCCGCCGCGATCTGGTAAAACAGAGCAAGGGAGAAGCAGAGGTCGCTAAAGTCAGCGTGCGCAACGCCCGCCGCGACGCCATCGAACAGGTAAAGAAGATGGTCAAGAATGGCCTGCCGGAGGATATGGCGAAAGACGCCGAGGCCGCCGCCCAGAAGCTGACCGACGAGTTCGGGAAACGCGCGGAGGAGCAACTGGCGCGGAAAGAGAAGGACATCATGACGATATGAGATGGCCCGGGTGTTGATCGTTATCCCGGCGCGTTATCACTCGACGCGTCTGCCGGGGAAACCCCTGCGGGAGATCCGCGGCGTGGCGATGGTCGAACGCGTGGCGCGCGCTGCTGCCGCCGCTTGTCGCGATATCCCGGGGAGCGCTCGCGTCGTGGCCACCGATCACGGCGATATCGAGCGGTTTTGCCGGGAGAAGGGCATCCCCGTCGTCATGACTCCCGGCGATTGCCGCGACGGGACGGAACGTTGCCTGCACGCGACCCGGGCAGTGGAACGCGCGACGGGAGAAACCCCGCGGCTGGTCGTCAACCTGCAAGGCGATAACCCGCTGTGCCCCCCGGGGGTCGTGGTCGACCTCGTTCGCGCCTGGGAAGCGGAACCGGGCGCGGCAGTGTATACTCCCTGCACGCGGCTGGACTGGAAAGCGTATGACGCGCTCGTCGAGGCGAAGATGACAACGCCGTACTCGGGAACCACCGTGCTGGTGGATAAGTTCATGAACGCGCTCGCCTTCTCGAAAGGGATGCTCCCCGTCATTCGCCGCCCGGGGGAGGCGCGACGGTTGTCCCCGTTTTCTCCCGCGCGCCGGCACGTGGGGCTGTACGCCTACTCCCGCGCGACGCTGGAACAGTACGCGACGCTGGAACCCTCGCCGCTCGAACGGGCGGAGATCGAGGGGCTGGAACAAACCCGCTTCTTGCATAACGGGCTAAAGGTGCGGGTGGTGGAGGTCGACCTCCAGGGGTTAGAGGCGATCACCGGCGTGGATTCCGAGGAGGACGTCGCCCGCGTGGAGGAAATCCTGGCGCGCTGCGACGAGACGGGAGCGGGGATATGAATACCGGGGAACTCCTGCCGCGGGAGGTCGCGCGCCTCGAGGAGCTGCTCCCGGTAGAGACGACGCGGCAGCGCGTGCTGGAGTGGTATGATGCTTTCTCCGCGCGCGCGTTTTCATTGTTAATACCTTCCCCGTCGCCGCTTCTCGTGAATATCGCCGGCATCCCGGGCGCGGGGAAGTCCGCGCTGGCGCGGGAGATGATGAAGGAGAATCCCTCGTTGCTCCATGTCTCGTTCGACGCCCTGATGGAGGGGCTGCCCCCCTACCGGGAGGATCTCCGGCAACGCGGCGCGGCGGAGGCGTTCGCGCGGTGGGAGCTCCCGGCCCGTCACCTGGGTTATCGCCTGCTGGCGGGTGGGATCTCTCGCCGGTTTTCTATTCTTTTCGAGCACGGCAACGCTACCCCGGGGCACGTCGACTTGTACCGGCGCGTGAAGTCCCTGGGTTATCGCGTGGAGATCCGCTTCCTGGATGTCTCCCCGGCTGTTGCCGCCAGTCGGACGCGCGGTCGGGAGCGTTTTTTCCCGGTAGAGGCGATCGCGACGCGTCACGCGTTGCTGCTGGAGCTGAACGAGGTGTACAAGGGCATTGTCGATACATTTGAAATCATTAGCACATGAAAAGATGTTTGATCGCGCGGCACGGGAACACGTTTCTCCCCGGGGAGACCCCGCGACGCGTGGGCGGGAGAACAGACCTGCCACTGGTGGAGGAGGAACGGGCGCGGGCGATAGGGAGATACCTGTTGACGAGCGGTATTCGCGTGGATAGATTGTACGCGGCGCCGTTGCTCCGCACGACGCGGACGGCCGAGTTGATCGCGATGGAGGCGCGGCTGCCCTTGCCGGTGGTCGCGGAAGCTCGTTTCACGGAGATCGATCACGGTCCCGACGAGGATAAGACGGAGACGGAGGTGAAGCGGCGACTTGGCGAGGAGTCGGCCCGCGCCGCGGGATTGTCGTCGCTCCCGGACGCGGAGTTGTTGTTGCTTGGCGGTCGCGTGCTCGACGAGTGGAACGCGCGCGCGGTTGTCCCTCCCGGCTGGCGCGTGGACGCGGCGGAGATTGCCCGCTCGTGGCAGGATTTCGCCTCTTCAATTCCCGACGGCGAGAATGTCCTGCTCTGTACCTCTAACGGGATCATCCGCTTTGCCCCTTCCTTGCTGGAGGATCGCGACGCTTTCTGCCGGGATCGCGATATCAAGGTGTCTACCGGTAGCCTCTCTATCTTCCGCCACGACGGGGAACACTGGCACTGCGACGCGTGGGATCTCAGGCCTTACAAAATGACGCTTGACGCGCCCGGCAGGTAGTGTCCTTTCCCGTGGTTTCCACCCCCGTTGACGAGGTCACCGGTCGCCGAGCGCCTTGTCTATCTCGTGCAGGAGGTAAGCATAATGCTCCTTCAACTCCCCGTTAGCAGATTTAACGCGTTTACCGAGTAAATTTCTCGCGTCGAGGAGACGCGCGTGGAAGATCTTTCTGGCGTTGATCTTGAGGTCGGATTCTTTTGTCGATGCAGTAAGCGCTTGCCCCGCCGTCTCGTCCAGGTAACGCGCGATGGAGGAAGTGGTGAGATCGTGATAGAGAAACGTGATCTCGTCAAACCTGTCGCGCGTGGCCGTGACGTCGGGCTGGTAGAGATCAAGAGCGCCGAAAAGGGAGTGCACGAAGGCGTATTGCATGTTCCGCTCTCCCCGCGATGGATCTTTCCCCGCGATAGTCTTCTCGAAGATCAAGGTATAGAGATCACGGAGGTACTCGTCCTGCGTGTAAGGGTCGTCAGATCCCTTGGCGGTAAACCCGATCTTCCCAAGCATGGATCCTGAAGCCAGATGACGCACCTGGTCCACGAGAAGATCATTGACCTTATCGTTTGCCGGGTTGAAGAAAGCCGTCACCCGCTTGTCGAGAATCCAGGAGGGGAACTCTTTCAAGCGCGCGATGAGGTAGGCGAGCGCCTCGCGTTGTTTCTCCCTGGGGACGGGTATAAATGCCGCCGTCTTGCCGTCGCCGTGGACGGGATACTCGAGGAAATTCCCACCGATATATTTCTCCACGTGGCCGATGTAGCGGTTAAATTGCTTGATGATCTCTTCCCACATTTCCCGCGTGTAGGTAAAATCTTCGCCATCACTGGCCGTCCACTCGACGAGCCGCGTCACGAGTACCTTGAGATTGGCGACGCCAAGATCCGAGGCCTTGATGGCGTCATCGCCAAGAGATTCGGAGGCGGCAGCAGGATCCATGCTTGTCAAGATCTCCTGCGCGCCGTAGCGGTATCGCGGGTCATGTTGCTTTTCAATGATCCATCGGTTAAGGGTAGGCTTCTCCTCCTCCGGGGTGGTTGCCCCGGGAACCGG
>JAITJA010000099.1 GCA_031279175.1 Odoribacteraceae bacterium | reverse complement strand
CACGACGACATCTTTATCGACATCAAAAGTGCGCGAAGGTTTAAAAGCCGCCAGTTAAGAGTTTGTTAAAAGTAGTCGACACGCCGGCTGACGGCAGATCAAGGGGCGCGCCCGACGTGCCGCGAGGATACTGTATAACAAGGAGCGCCGGGAAGCGGTTTAAAATAACACGAGCGGCGTTTTGAAATGCCGCGAAAAAACCGCTACTTTGTAGCCAAAAGTTAATCAACAAATGGAAAAAACATGGGCCGTCAACGCCCGACCTGACGAAAATGAAATAAAAGCACTATCCGAAGCTATCCCTTGTAGCCCGCTCGTCGCGACCCTGTTGTTACAACGAGGCGTCACCACCGCCGGGGAGGCAAACGCGTTTTTCTTTCCCACGCTTGATATGCTCCACGACCCGTTCCTGATGAAGGACATGGACAAGGCCGTGGACAGGATCGATAGAGCCATCGCGAATGGCGAGAAAGTCATGCTCTACGGCGATTACGACGTCGACGGGACAACCTCCGTGGCGCTGCTTTACAAGCATTTCAAGGGCAAGTTCGCCAACCCCTCGTACTATATTCCCAAACGCTACACCGAGGGATCGGGGCTCTCCACGATTGCCATCGACAAGGCCGTCAAGGAGCATGTATCGCTGATCATCGTTGCCGATTGCGGCGTGAAGTCCATCGAGCAAGTGGCCTACGCGAAGGAAAAAAACGTGGACGTTATCATCTGCGATCATCACACCACCGGCGACACGCTCCCGGAAGCGGTAGCCGTCCTCAACCCGCGACGAAACGATTGCGGATACCCCTACAAGTGGCTCAGCGGGTGCGGGGTGAGCTTCAAGCTGGCACAAGCCTATGACAGGCGGCACGGTATTCCCGGCGAGAAGCTCCACGAGCTGCTCGACCTGGTATGCGTGAGCATTGCCAGTGACATTGTCCCCGTCACGGGCGAGAACCGTATCCTTGCCCACTTCGGGTTGGAGTGCTTGAACAGCAACCCCTCGCTGGGCCTGAGGACGATCATCGAGTCGGCCGGCGTCAAGGAGCTATCGATTACCAACATCGTCGCCCGCGTCGGCCCGAAGATCAACGCGGCTGGCAGGGTAGAGTCGGGAGACAAGTCCGTGGAGTTACTCATCGCCGAGGAGGTACGCGTCGCGCGGCGAGTGGCGGCGAGTCTCGACACCTTCAACGACCGGAGGAAGAAGCTAGATCACGACGTTACCGCGGAGGCCGTGGAAGCGCTGAACGCGAGCGCGGCCTCCCGGGGAAAGGCCACCGTGCTCTATAACCCGGGATGGCACGGCGGCGTCATCGGCATCGTTGCCCTGAGACTGCTAGAGCATTACTACCGTCCGACGATGATCCTGACCGATTCCGACGATCTCGTCATCGGCTCGGCCCGTTCCGTGGAGGGATACGACCTTTACGAGGCCGTCTCCAGGTGCAGCGAGTACCTCGAGAACTACGGGGGACACAAGTACGCTGTCGGCCTGACGTTGAAACGCGAGAACCTGGACGCGTTCCGCTCCGCGTTCCAGCGGGTTGTCGCGGAGACCATCCCCGCGGAGTTGACGCGCCCGCAGATCTCCATTGACGCCCGGGCAAACCTGGAAGAGATCACGCCCGAGCTATACAACATGCTACAGTTATTCGCCCCATTCGGCCCGGACAACACCGCGCCCGTCTTCCTCTCCGAGGGAGTAAGCAACTTCGGGTCGAGGCAAGTAGGACGACACAAGGAGCATCTCCAGCTGGTAGTCGTTGACGACGCCCGCGTCCATTCCTGCGACGAGTCCCGGGCACGCGTCTACACGGATCGCGGCGGCATAGCCTTCGGGATGGGGCATCTATTCACACGCGTCAACAACGGCGAGGTCTTCGACATCTGTTACACGCTACAGAAGAACGACGTCTCGAGGAAGGAAAACGACATACAAATGCTCGTGCGCGACATCAGGTTCAAGGAGGATCAATAATGCTATCACTATCATCAAGGCTGGTTGAAAAAGCGGTAGAACAATTTGCCACCCTCCCGGGGATCGGGAGAAAAACCGCGTTACGCTTCACGCTTCATCTCCTTCGCCAGGACAAGACTGCCGTTGATGCTTTTATCGACGCTTTCCGGCAGCTCAAGGAATCGATTCGCGAGTGCAAGTACTGTCATAACATTGCCGACGGGGAAGCGTGCGAGATCTGTCTTGACGCGCGGCGCGACGCGACAATCATCTGTGTCGTCGAGAACATCCAGGACGTGATCTCCATTGAATCCACGGGGCAATTCCGCGGTGTATATCACGTGCTCGGCGGGATCATCTCGCCCGTGGACGGCATCGGGCCGGGAGACCTGCACGTCGACACGTTGCTCAAACGCGTGGAGGCCATACCCGCGAGAGAAGTCATCTTCGCCCTGGGCACGACCATCGAGGGCGAGACCACCGCCTATTATATCTTCAAGAAACTACCGAGGAAAGAAGAACTCGTTGTCACCACGCTCGCCAGGGGTATTGCCGTCGGGAACGAGCTCGAGTACATTGACGAGCTAACCCTTGGTCGCTCCATCACTCACCGGATTCGCTTCGAACCGTGAGGCTCTTCCCCTTGAACTCCTCCTTGAACTCCTCCTCGAGCACCTGCAAGTAAGCTTCCAGCGTCGCGCGGCTGCGCGGGTCTTTATTATCGCCGATACCCTCTCGTCGCTTCAAGTCGAGGATGCAAGCTCCACGCGCGTCCACCAGCGCGGCGACACTCGAGTACGCGTAATAGGCGAACGGGAGCGCGCGGGGATTCAACAAATTCTTGCTATAACGATAACGGGAATAATCCATGTCGAGTTGCGCCAGCAACGTGGCCGCCACGTCCGTTTGCGACCCGAGCGTTGTCACCACGGTATCGCGACGCGTCATCGCCCCCCCCGTGAAAATCACCGGGATCTTGTACGCCGAGGGCGCGTGCGGGGCGAGATTCCCCACGTGCCGCGTCCCGTGGTCGGCCACCAGCACGAATAGCGCGTTATCCCACGCGCCGGACTCCTTGCAGCGCCGGAAAAAATCCCCGAGACAACGATCCGCGTAAGCGATCGCGTTCATGAGTTTCAATTCCCGCGTGTCACCGACGATGATGGGCTCGCCGGGAACCTCGAACGGCTCGTGGCTACTCATCGTGAAGGCCACGCGCAAGAACGGGGCGGGAGCGCGGCACAGATCCTCGTGCAAACGCTCGAGCATGTACTCGTCGTGCACCCCCCACTTGAAAGCATTCCTCACGGCCTCGCCCGAAAAATCATCCTCCGTCACGGAACGCTGAAACGTCATCGTGATATAAGAGCGAAAGCCGGCGAAGTTGAGATCGCCCGCGTAATAAAAAGCGGTATTATAACCCTCCCGTTCCATCTCCAGCGGGAAGCGCGGGCACGCGTGCATCCGCGCCGGGTATTTCAGCAAGGAGGCGGGCGGGTAGGACGGGAAGCCGCTAATCAGCCCTGTTAGCCCGCGATCCGATCGATTGCCGGTCGCGTAAATGTTCGAGAACAATATCCCTTCCCGGGCGACGGCCTGCACGTTAGGCATGACGTCCCACGCGTTCGAGGTAAACGTCTCGAGCAACAGCACCACCACGTTAGGACGGCTCGTCGCCAGCACGCGCGGGTACTCCCCATCCTCCCGGTAGAGGGAATCCACCAGCTCGTTTGCCTCCCCGGGGGGCATGAAGTGATAATTATCCTTCAGCTCGCCGACGTGCAACACCTCGTAAAGAAAGTTCCAAGCCGGGTTAAGCGCGGCCTGGTTCGCGTACATGCTCGAGGGGTGAAAATAAACAAAACTCGCGTTCATCGGGGCCACGTTCAGACCGCCGCGAGCCGGCAACACCAGCGCCCCGACCAGCAGCAGGAAAGGCAACGCGTGCCAGCGAGGGGAACGCTTCTCCTCGGGCGAGGAACGCGGGAGCGCGACCAGCGATCGATAAAGCCAGTAACCACCACCCGCCAACGCGAGCCAGATAGCGAGTAACCCGGCAACACGCGGCGCGGTAGAAGAGGCAACGATCACGCCCGGGGTCTTCAGGTAAAGCAACAGCGTCGCGTCGACATGATACCCCCAGTTCCGGAACACCTCCAGGTCGCCAGCCACTACACCGCCCGCCGCGAACAGCAGCAAGGCCGTCAGCCCGTTCAACGCGGCGCGCGTCGCTCGCGGCGAGAAAAAAACAACCCCAACAGCCAGCACCAGCGACGTCAACATCATCACGTAAGCCCCGAACGAGAGATCCACGCGCGCCCCCTTCCAGAAGATCCGCGCGACATCAACTCCCCCCAGCCCGAGCGTCTCCTCCCACTGGTAGCACGCGAACGCGGCGCGCGACACCCACGCGAAAGCGACCCAGAACAGGTAACACTTTACCCAAAACAGCAACTTCTTTTTCACGAGCGGCGTTTAGAATGGACGATCACCGGGCGACTCCTGCTCGAAACCCGCGTCGGGACGGTAATCCGTGTCGAGAGGTTCTTTCTCGGCATTCAACTTTGACGGGATCTTGCGCGTCGTCTTGCCATCCTTCTCTACCTTTCCCCTGCGCTTCCCGGGCGCGATCGTCGGCGACGCGGAGAAGAACGGCGAACTCCTTTCCAGGTTCGTGAACAGGGCCAGCTCCTCCACGAAGCGCAGCCGCACGTCCCCGACGGCCCCGTTCCGGTGCTTGGCGATAATGATCTCGGCGATACCCCTCAAACTGTTCCCCTCGTCGTCAACGATAATCCCGACGCGTTCAGGCCTGTGTATAAAAACCACCATGTCCGCGTCCTGTTCGATAGCCCCCGACTCGCGCAGGTCAGAAAGCATGGGACGCTTGTTCTCCCGTTGTTCCAGCGAGCGATTCAATTGCGACAGCGCGATCACCGGCACGTTCAACTCCTTCGCGATAATCTTTAACTGCCGCGAGATCATGCTCACCTCCTGTTCCCGGTTCCCGCGCATGTCGCTACCGGTAGTCATCAGCTGGAGGTAATCGATCACCAGCACCTTGATACCGTAACGCTGCTGCAACCGGCGGCATTTTGCCCTCAACTCGAAGATCGACAAGGCCGGCGTGTCATCCACGTACAGTGGAGCCTTGAGCAGGCTGGTAATCTTCGCGTGCAAGTTCTTCCAGTCAGAGACAGTCAAATCACCGTTGCGAAGTTTCTCCGACCCGATACCCGTCTCGCTCGCGATAAGCCGGTTCACGAGTTGCAACGACGACATCTCCAGAGAGAAAATCGCCACCGGAACGTCATGCTCGACGGCCATGTTTCGCGCCATCGAGAGGACGAACGCCGTCTTACCCATCGACGGGCGAGCGGCGATAATTACCAGGTCGGACGCCTGCCAGCCGGACGTGACGCCGTCCAACGCGTCGAACCCGGAAGGGGCCCCGCTCACACCGCCGTCTTGCTTCGCTATCTCCTCGATGGTCTTTATTGCCTGGTCCACGAGCACGTTAATCGGCATCGTCTCCTTCTTGACGTTGCCCTCGGCAATCTCGAACACCATCTTCTGGGCCAGGTCAACGAGATCGGCAACGTCCGCCGCGTCGTCATACGCCCTCGCCTGGATCTCCGTGGACGCGCGTATCAACTCGCGCTGTATGTATTTCTGGACTATGATCCTGGCGTGAAACTCGATGTGCACCGCGGAGGCAACGCGCGATGTTAATTTCGACAGGTAGTAATAACCGCCTACCGTTTCCAAATCGCCGGTACGCTTTAATTCCTCGCTCACCGTCAGCAAGTCGACCGGCTCCGCGTTAAGGGAGAGCGTTTGCACCGCGCGGTAAACGCGCTGGTGAGCTTCCTTGTAGAAACATTCCGGCTTCAGCAAGTCGCTAACCATGATATAGGCGTCTTTCTCCAGCATCAACGCGCCGAGCACGGCCTCCTCGAGTTCCAGGGCTTGCGGCGGCATCTTGCCGTGTTCCACCGGCAGGGGCTTGTAGGTGTATTCTTGTTTCTTTCCCATGACTTTCGGTTTGTGGTTTCCCCCGCGAAGATACTCGAAGATACTTACCGGGCACCTCCCCGCGAAGGGCATTTTTACCCCCAAAGAACTAACACTCCCGCGACGAGAGGAAAAAATCCGCGCTCCCTCGTCCGGAACTCCGGACGAGTAGAAAAAATTCTTGGCGGCTCGTCCGGA
>JAITJA010000093.1 GCA_031279175.1 Odoribacteraceae bacterium | reverse complement strand
CCACGGTCCAGGGAGACTTTCCCGCCGGGGGGAAACCTTCCCCACGGTCCAGGGAGACTTTCCCGCCGGGGGGAAACCTTCCCCGCGGTCTGGGGAGACTTTCCCCCCCGCGGGACACTTTCCCCGCGTCAAGGAATCTTCGGGGAATACCTGAAACCTTCCCCGGGAGTTGGGCCAAGCGTCATGTGATACCTGAAACCTTCCCCGGGCCCGGGGCCAAGCGTCATGTGATACCTGAAACACCCGGGGAGCGTATCCCCGTTCGTGACGACAGGTTGACGGGGGCGCGTCGCCCGGGAAGCCCGGGAGAGAGCGTGGAATAACAAAAAACATTATATTTGTAGCGATCGGGGGGGCGAGTATCGCGAGATACTCGTGCAAACGCGTGGATTTTCGATTAATGCTTTATATAAACATGAAAAAAACAGTCATGAAAAAGACCCATCTTATTTCAATGCCACTGCTGGTACTCGCGCTCGTGTCCTGCACGCGCGGCAAGACAAGACAAGAAACGGCGCGGGTAGTAAAAGTAGACACCGTCAGGATCTACCGGGAAGGTCTGAAGGAGCACTTCCCGGGAAAAGTAAAAGCGGGGACAACGGCGAGGCTCTCGTTCAAGGTATCCGGTAAGATCGCGCGCGCGCTCGTCGACGCGGGCGATACCGTCAGGCAAGGAGAGACGCTCGCCGTGATGGACGACCGCGATTACAAGTTGCAACTCGCCGCCACCGACGCCGAGTACCTCGGGATTAAAGCCGAGGCGGAGAGAATCATCGCGTTACACGCGTCGGGGAGCGTCGCGTCCAACGACAGGGACAAGGCCGTTCATGGCCTTCAACAAATCACCGCCAAGCGCGAGGCGCACGCGAACGCGCTGGAAGACACGCGGCTCGTCGCCCCGTTTGCCGGTCGCGTGCAACAGCGATTCCGCGAGGCAGGCGAGATCGTCGGCGCGGGGACGCCCGTCTTCTCGATCGTTGGCGACGGCCTCGCGGAAGTCGAGATACGCGTTGCCCCGTCGACAGTCGCGCGGCGCGGGCAGGTGGCCGGTTTCAGTTGTACTTCCGTGGAGTATCCCGGGAAAACGTTCGCGTTAGACCTGGTTAGCGTCACTCCCGGCACGGGCCTGGACCAGCTGCACGCGGCGCGCCTGAGAACGAGGGATGGGGCGGGGGGACGGCTCTCTCCCGGGACGACCGTGACGGTCGAGATCCGGTATAATCCCCGCCAGCCGGCGTTGTTTTCTCTCCCGTACCCCGCTCTTTTCGAGCGCGACGACCGCGCGTTTGTCTGGATATACGACCCGGGCCGGCGCGCCGTCTCCTCGCGGGAAGTCGAGGTCGCGGCCATCGAGCGCGACGGTTCGGTGCTCCTCTCCGGCGGCGTGGAAGAGGGCGAGATCGTGATCACTGCCGGCGCGCGCTCCCTGAACGAGGGTGACGCGGCGCGGCCTTTAACGGTAAGGGAGCGATGAAAGACGCGGGTAAATGGGCGTTAGAGAACAGGATGCTGGTGCACCTGCTGGTTGTCGTCCTGGTCGTTGGCGGGATCATGTCGTTCCGCGACATGAGCAAGCTGGAAGACCCCGAGTTGCGCGTGAAACAGGCGCTGGTAGTCACGCCCTATCCCGGCGCCGCCGCGCGCGAGGTCGAGGCGGAGGTGACCGACAGGCTGGAGCGCGCCATCCGCGCGATGAAGAACCTGGACTTCGTCGAGAGCCGTTCGACGCACGATCTCTCGATGATCACCGTCGCGCTCTCGTCGCTGGTCAAAGACGACGAGATAGAGCAGTGCTGGGATCTCCTGCGTCACCGGGTTTCCGACGCTCGCGGGCAACTGCCGCCGGGAGCGGGAACGCCGGTCGTGGTGGATGATTTCGGGGACGTTCGCGGGATCTTCTACGCGCTCACTGCCGACGGTTACAGCTGGCCGGAGATCATGGAACAGGCGCGGGTTGTCCAGCGCGAGTTACAGGAAGTGGAAGGCGTCGCGAGCGTCAGCCTTCACGGCGAGCAGGCAGAGTGCATCGAGATCGCGTTGCGCGAGGAGCGGGTGGCGCGTCCCGGCGCGCTTCCCGTCGAGCTGGTAGCCGCGTTGAACGGGCAGCAGGCGACGCTCTACGCGGGATACTTCGATGCAGGCGGGCATCGCGCCCGGCTTGGCGTGAGCGGCAGGTTCAATGGCGTCGAGGATGTCGAGGAGCTCCTCTTGCAGGGGAGCGACGGGGGCCAAACGCGGCTGAAGGATATCGCCGACGTGAGCCTGAAGCGGGAGACGCCACCGCGCGACGTCATGAGGTATGACCGGCGCGAGGCGGTGGGTATCGCCATCGCCACCATGCACGGCGCGGACGTCACGCGCGTCGGGAAGGCGGTGAAGAAGAGATTGGACGCGCTCGTCGATCGCCTGCCCGCCGGGATCGATTGCCACGCGATATTCTTCCAGCCCGACAGGGTCGACGACGCGATTAGCGATTTCATGTTCAACCTCCTTTGTTCCCTGCTCATCGTGGTCGTGCTGGTCATGCTGACGATGAGCTTCCGCGGGGGAGTGATTATCGGGTGTAGCCTGCTGGTCGTCGTTGCCGGTTCGTTTTTTATCCTTGACTTGCTTGACGGGACGTTACAGCGCGTCTCGCTCGCGGCGTTCGTGCTGGCCATGGGAATGCTCGTGGACAACGCGATCGTGATTACCGATGGTATACTCGTCGACCTGCAACAAGGCAAGGCGCGCGACGAGGCGCTGACCGCTACCGGTCGGAAAACCGCGTTGCCACTCCTGGCGGCTACCCTCGTGGCCATCCTCGCCTTCTTCCCGATCTTCCTCTCCCCGGACGTCACCGGCGTTTACGTGCGCGACCTCTTTATCGTCCTGTCGATCTCGTTACTCTTGAGCTGGATACTTGCCTTGACGCAAGTGCCGATCATGGCAAGGAGCATGTTACGGGCGCGGGCGGGCAAGCCGTTCGACGGCAACTCCTATCGCGTACTGAGGGGCGCGCTCGGCTGGTGCTTGCGACACAAGCGCGTCACCGTCGGTATCGCTCTCCTCCTGCTTGCCGCCGGTATTCGCGCCTACTTCTTCCTGCCGAGGGAGTTCTTCCCGGACATGGATTACGACCAGCTATATATCGAGTACAAGCTGCCGGAGGGGACGAGCAGCGAACAGGTGCTGGAGGAGCTTGCAGAGATCGAGGAGTACCTCCTCCGGCGCGAGGAGATCACGCACGCGACGACAATTATCGCCGGGTCACCACCGCGTTACAATCTCGTCCGGGGCATCTCCCCCCCCTCCCTCTCGCGGGGCGAGCTGATCGTCGATTTCACGTCGCCCGGGGCGCTCGTCGCGAACATGCAAGAGATACAGGAGTATCTCGAACGACAATACCCGGGGGCTCTCGCGCGGGTGAAACGCTATAATCTCATGTATAAACCATACCCCGTCGAGGCGCTCTTCGAGGGACCAGACCTCGACACGCTGGACCATCTCGCGCGGCAGGCCGTGAAGATCATGCAAGCGCACCCGGGACTGTGCCTCGTCAATTCAAGCCGGGAGCCGAAGACGCCAGCGCTCGTGGCGGGCTATAACCGGACCGCGGCGCTCGCCACCGGGATCAGCCGGCAGGAGGTGGCACTGTCGCTCCTGGCGGCCAATGGCGGCGTGCCCGTCGGGACGTTCCGGGAGGGAACGCGGTCGGGGAATATCTACCTGAGGATCGTCGACAAGGAGGGTAAGCCCGTCAACGCGCTCGCGACGCTACCCGTCACCAGCGCCGCGCCGCCGGTCAACAGGATCATGAACCGGGAAACCCTCCAGGGGCTGCTCGAGGGAACTATCCCCGGGGAGGATCTCATGGAAACGCTACGCGCTACCGTGCCGCTGAATAGCGTCGCCGACGGGCCAGTACTGGCATGGGAAGATCCCGTCATCACTCGCTATAACGGCCAACGAACGGTAAGCGCCCGCGCGAATACCGTCGCCGGCGTCAGCGCTGCCAGCGCCCGGGAGGAGATCCTCGCGGCAATCGAGGGAATACCTCTGCCAGACGGCTACGCGCTCCGCTGGGAAGGAGAGCACGAGGCAAGCGCGCGCTCCACCAGGCAGCTCTTCGCTAACCTCCCGATGGGGGGCTTGCTCGTGATCATTATCCTCGCGGCCCTCTTCCGGGATTACAAGAAACCGCTGATCATTCTCTGTTGTATCCCGCTGACGATCGTCGGCGCGGTCATCGCCATGCTACTCGCTGGCAAGGCGCTTGGCTTCGTCGCGATCGTCGGCGCGCTGGGGCTGACGGGAATGATCGTCAAGAACGGCATCGTGCTCATGGACGAGATCTCCTCGCGCGTCAACAGTGGCGTCGCGCCGCTCGAGGCGCTCGTCGATAGCAGCGTCGCCCGCTTCCGGCCGGTCATGATGGCCTCCCTGACGACTATCTGCGGGATGTTACCGCTCGTGAACGATGACCTCTTCGGCGCCGGGGCGGTCGCGATCATGGGAGGATTATTATTTGGCGCGCTCGTCGCGCTCATCCTGCTCCCGGTGCTACACGCCGTGTTCTTTCACGTGAAAACTAAACAGTCATGAAAATAATACCGCTCTTTTTCTCGCTCCTGGTCACTACCGGGGATCACGACGCGGGGCCCTACACGCTCGAGGCGTGCCGCGCCATCGCCCTGGAACATAACCGCGCCATCGCCATCGCCAATCTCAAGACGGGGAAGGCGCGACACGAACGAAACGCCTTCCGAACCCTCTTCCTGCCGGAATTCTCCGCCGCCGCCACCTATCTTTATACCACCGCGAGGATCCGCCAGGAGATCCCCTCCCTCTATCTCCCGACATATATCACCGACCCGGCGACCGGCCAGCTGAAGCCAGACGTGTTGCTGGCCCCGGACGGGCAGCCGGTGACGGGGCCGGACGGCAATCCCGTGTTTAACCGCTACGCGTACTTCCCCGGCGCGGGCATGGAAATCAACCCGAGCGGGACCTATCTCGCCGCGATCAGCGCGCGACAACCTATCTTCGCCGGGGGGAAGATCCTCTCGGCGTATAACATGGCAAGAACCGCCGCCCGCGTGGCAGCGATCGACGCGGAGCTGACGCGGGTCGAGGTGATCACCAGGACGGACGAGGCTTTCTGGACGCATGTCAAGGCTCTGGAAACGGAACGGGTAGCGCGCGCGTTCAAGGAGCTTGTCGACGAGCTGGAACGCTCCGTGCAACGCGCCGGGGAGAGCGGCATGAAAACGCGAAACGACCAGCTCAAGGTGCGGGTGCAGGCAAACAAGGCTGACCTGCAACTGCTCGTGGCGGCAAATGCCGTACGCCTCTCGCGCGAGAACCTGTGCCAGGTGATGGGCCTACCGCTGTCGACGGCCCTCGTCCTGTCTCACGACCTCGACGGGGAAGGGCTTGTCGCGACCCCCGGTGAACCGGCCCGGCCAAGGCCCGAGCACGCGTTGCTCGACGAGCAGGTCAAGCTGAAGGGGCAACAGGTGCATCTCGCCCGCTCAGGTTTCCTGCCCACCATCGGCGTCACGGCGAGTTACGGGCGGGCGCGAGCGCTCGAGTTGAACGACGCGCCCCTTCTCGATCGTCCTTTTTTCTCGGCCGTACTCTCCGTGCAAGTTCCTATCTTTCACTGGGGCGAGGGCATGAACAAGGTGCGGGCCGCCAGGGACGAGCAACGGATCGCCGAACAGCAACGCGACGAGTTGACGGAACGAATGGAGCTGGAAGCCCGGCAGGCCGCGTGCAAGATCGAGGAGTCGCGCGCGGGAATCAGGATGAACGCGCTCGCCC
Organism: Odoribacteraceae bacterium; assembly: GCA_031279175.1. Lineage (GTDB taxonomy): Bacteria > Bacteroidota > Bacteroidia > Bacteroidales > Marinifilaceae > JAIRKS01. The sequence goes on along the minus strand of JAITJA010000093.1, from coordinate 3,355 downwards.
TCGAACAGGCAGCGGAGAATCTACGCGTCGTTCGCGCGCGGCACGCGGCGGGGATGGAGACGCTCGCGACCTATCTCGAGGCACAGGCGCTCTGGCAACAGGCCTCGCTCTCCTTGCTTGACGCCCGCGTGTCTCTCCGGCTCGATCTTACCCTCTACATGAAGGCCACCGGTAATCTCCCCGCGCGCGACGAGTAGCCGCCGCGCGCGCCGCTGTCTGCACGCGGGATTATACCGCGACATGAAACGTCCCCCCGGGATGGAAACGCTCCTGCTGCTTGCAGGACGATTCCCCGCGGGGGGATCTGTTTTCCCGCTATCCCACGCGCGGCCCGCCACGCGACCGGTGGAGGTGGGCGTGTCGCGGGAACTTGTATCTTTGCCGTGGGAAAGAGGTGGCAGGGGTATATTCACGATATTTATTAATACTTATGAACATGAATAGAATACAGGACAGGGCGGTGATGGCGTTCGAGGAAGAAGACGGGGGCTTGCTGGAGCGATTTCTAAAATACGCGAGCTTCGACACGAGAAGCGACGAGACAAGCATGACGCGCCCGTCGACAACAGGACAACTGGCACTCGCGCGTTACCTGGTCGATGAGATGAAAAAACTGGGAATAACCGACGCGGTAATAGACAAAAACGGGTACGCGACAGGCACGATACCGGCAACCCCGGGATACGAGGAGTACCCGGTGATCGGCTTTATTGCCCACTTGGATACAAGCCCCGACGCGAGCGGCGCGAACGTCAAACCGCGGGTCATCGAGAAATACGACGGGAAAGATATCCGCCTGAACGACTACATGACAACGCGCGTGGCCGTCTTCCCGGAGCTGGCGCGGCACGCGGGACACACGTTGATAGTAACCGACGGGACAACGTTGCTGGGCGCGGATGATAAAGCAGGCGTCGCCGAGATCATGACCGCCGCGGAATTCCTGCTGCGCCACCCGGACGTGCCCCGCGGCAAAATCCGCCTGGCGTTCACGCCGGACGAGGAGATCGGGAGAGGAATGGACCTCTTTGACGTCAAGCATTTCGGCGCGACGTACGCGTACACGATAGACGGGAGCGAGGAAGGAACGTTGGAGTTCGAGAATTTCAACGCCGCCTCCTCGCGGATCACCATACAAGGCCGCGGCGTGCACCCGGGAGACGCGAAAGGGAAGATGATAAACGCGTTGCAAGTGGCGGCGAGTATCAACGCGTGCCTGCCGACGGCTCAACGCCCGGAATATACCGCCGGCCGCGAGGGCTTTTACCACCTGACGGGGTTGAACGGGACGGTGGATCGCGCCGTGATGAATTATATTATCCGAGACCACGACAAGAGGCTTTTCGAGGAGAAAAAAGAGTACCTGGAACGGGTCGTGAGGCTATTGAACGAGGCGCGCGGGGAGGAGATCGCGAGGATAGAAACCCGCGACCAGTATTATAACATGCGCGAGCAAGTGGAAGCGCACCCGCGGGTGATCTCGAGGGCCATGGAGGCAATGAAGGAGGCGGGAGTGAAACCACTCGCGCGACCGGTACGCGGCGGGACGGACGGCGCGCGCCTCTCGTTCATGGGCGTCCCGTGCCCCAATCTCTTCACGGGCGGGATGAATTTCCACGGGCCTTTCGAGTATTGTTCACTCGACTCGATGCGCCGCGCGGCGCGCGTGATCGTTAACCTGTCAATAGCGCGGCAAGGGGAATGACTATGGGAACGGGAGAAATATTAATCGCGTGGTACGAGGAGAACCGGCGGGAGCTGCCGTGGCGCGAAACGCGCGATCCCTACCTGATATGGATCTCCGAGATCATCCTGCAACAGACGCGCGTGGCGCAGGGGCTAGAGTATTACACGCGTTTCACGGCCCGTTTCCCCGACGTTTCCTCCCTCGCGTCGGCCAGCGAGGAGGAGGTGCTAAAATACTGGCAAGGACTGGGATATTACAGTCGCGCGCGCAACCTCCACGCGGCGTCCCGCGACATAATGGAACGTTTCGGTGGCGTTTTCCCCTCGACCCACGAGGAGATTCTCTCCCTGAAAGGCGTTGGCGAGTACACGGCCTCTGCCATCTGCTCCTTCGCCCACGGGTTGCCGCGCGCGACGGTAGACGGGAATGTCTTTCGCGTCCTGGCGCGCCTCCACGGGATAGATATCCCGGTGGATAGCGGGGAAGGAAGACGCTATTTCCACTCCCTCGCGCGGGAACTGCTGGTCGAGCGCGACCCCGCGCGATACAACCAGGCGATGATGGAATTCGGGGCGTTACAATGCGTTCCCCGGTCGCCCGACTGTGGCGCGTGCCCGTTGATGGAGAGATGTGTCGCGTTAGCCACCCGTCGCGTGGGTAGTCTCCCCGTGAAGCATGGAAAAACAATCGTCAAGCCGCGCTATTTTCATTACCTGCACGTCCGGTCGGGAGGAATGACGCTGCTCTCGAAACGCGCGGGGAAAGATATCTGGCAGCACCTGCACGAGTTCCCGCTGATCGAGACGGAAAAACCGGTGGGATTCGAGGAGCTCTGTCGCGACGAGCGCTTCCTGGCACTGCTGGAAGGCGCGACGATATCCAGTATCTCCGAACGCGTGGCCCCGCGGAAGCACGCGCTTACTCACCGCGTGATACACGCCCGCTTTTACGACCTGGAAGTGACCGCCTTTTCCCCGGCAATGCAGCAATACATGCAAGTGCCAGACGAGAGGGTGGGGGAGTATCCCGTCCCCCGGTTGATACAATATTATTTTGAAAGCCTCTCCTTTTAGGACGGGCGCGTCCCTTTACTTGACCTGAAAAAGCATACATTCGCGCTGATGGAAGCGAGTGACATGCATATTCTCCAACTTTCGCGTCAAGACCGCGGGCGGGGCGTTCGACTATTATTCGAGCGTTACTACCGCCCGCTTGTGTTATATGCCGGCACGTTGCTCCGCGACGAATTCACGGCCGAGGATATTGTACAAGACCTTTTCGTTCGCTTGCTGGAAGGGAATTACCTGGACCGCGTGGAGCCTGTCGCGCTACGCTCTTACCTCTATTCCTCTGTCCGGAATAGCTGTTACACGCGCGGGACGCGGAAGGACGTGCTGCGGATGGCCCTGGATTATACCCGCGTGGATGTAGCCGAGGAGGTGCTGGCCTCGTTGAACCAGCAAATCGTTGACGAGGTGACGATGGAGATCAACCGGCTGCCGGAACGGACGCGCCTCGTGCTCGATGGCGTGTTGATGAGAGACATGGAATACCGGAAGATTGCCGAGGAACTAGACGTTTCCATCAACACGGTGAAAACGTTGCTCGGTCGCGGGATGCGCGTCATCCGGGAGAAATTCCAGGAAAAAAACGCGTGGCTCGGGATCT
>JAITJA010000013.1 GCA_031279175.1 Odoribacteraceae bacterium | reverse complement strand
CCTTACCTCTCCCTGCCGGGTGCTACACGTCCTGTACTTCAAATCCCTCCCCATCGTGTCTGGCCGGTGTGAGCCTGCCCGTGTTACGGGCTGGAGGGGGTGCAGGGGGAAAACATTTTCCCCCTGCCTGGTACTCGACCGTGTAGGTGGTGTTAGAGGCCTGTCGCGAGGGGGGGGATGCCGAGGATTTCGCGGAGGAGAGGCGCGAGACGCGTGACGTCGAGCTTTCCGGGAGGAATGGAAGAGGTTCTTGCGCCGTGGAAATACAGCGGGACGACAGAGCGTCGCGAATACTGTCCGCGATAATCTTCTGGAGTTTTTAATTCCCCGACCCATCCGGGTTGCAGGCAGAACAGGATATCGCCGGAGCGTTCCGGGTGGAAAGAATTCTGCACGCGTTGACCCGTTCCCGGAGGCGCGGCGGCGCGTGCCAGCGAGTAGGCGGTCATGACGCGGTCGACGCCCTCGAAATTGATCCATATACCGGCGACGCGATCTTGTATTTCTCGCGGGTCGACGCCTCGTTGTTCGATCAGGTCTCGATTCAGGTACAACTGCCCAGGGTCGTGATCGATGATCCATTCCCCGTCGCCGTAGAGCAGCCCGAGATAAGATCGCGTCAGAGCCACGGCTCTCGCGACGGAGAAATAACCGGCGGGTAATTTTAGTCGTTCGAGCTCCGGAGGTAGTAATTCTCGCGCCTCGGCGAAGGTGAGGAACAGGGTATACTTCCCGGCGGCGGCGCTGGCGTCCAGTAGCGAGAAGAGCGCGCGCAGCTCGTCGTCGAGGCGTAGGAGGAGGTCGCGACATTCTTCGGAGTCGACGGGGAAGTCTCGGTGCATGTAGTCGAGGCACGAGAAGTTGATGGCGAGGAGATCCGGGGCGTCGTCCTCCCCGAGTCTTTCGGTGGCGATGATCGCGGCGGCGAGCGAGCGGACGAGGGTATTGGCGCGAGGCGTGGCCTTGAGGACGCGGTAGGTGTTGTATTGTTTTCTTGCCCGCGCGACGTCGTGGCGGAACCCGGTGGGGGCGGCGGGGGAGGTCTTCGCGAGGCGGGGAGTGGTGGGGGAGGGTGGGGGCAGTGCTTTCCATCCCTCGCGGGTGAAGAGGTCGCTGTCGATGTACTGGTTGAAACGGGCGAGCCACGCGGGTAGTTTCCCGGCGTAGTACGAGGAGGTGATCCATTGTCCGGTTTCTTCGCTGTACCAGATGGCCATGTTCGCGCTGGCGCCCCCGGCGGGGACGGCTTCCTCTCCGTTCATGGCGATGCTGAATGTTTTCGAGTTGGCGTTATTTATTTTCATGACGTCCCCGAGGGCGGGCCCGATGACTCGTCCTGGCGAGAGACTTTCGCGGGTGTTGGCACTGCCGGTTTCGACGTGTGAGGCGGAGGCGAATGCTTCTTGCCGGTTGTACCGGAGGCGGTCGTGCCATGCCCGGGAGATGACGCCGTGGGTGGCGGGATAGGCGCCGGTGTAAATGCTGGCGTGGTCGACGCCGGCGCGGGAGTAGAAGTAGTTGTAGTCGAGCGAGCGTTCGGGGCCTTCCGCGAGCCGCTTGAACCCGCCGGGGGGTAGTTCCGCGTCATACCACGCGAGCCATTCCGGGTAGAAGTGGCTGATGACGATCCCGACGACCAGGCGCGGTGGTTCGTCAGGACGCGCGATTGCCGGGAGGGAGAGGCACGCGAGCAGGAGGAGGGCGCGGGAGTAGCAGGAGTTTGTTTTCACGATGTTGTTATTTGTTTTCCCGGGGATGATGTTTTTTGATTCCCTTGTTGAAACCGCGCCAAAGATACAAGAAAAAATGGAGGGAGGGAGTTTCTTTGATCGGGCCGCGTTCCCTGGAGGCCGGGTAGAGAAAAAATAACGGGTGCATTCAGGATCTTATCATTTGTTTTGTATATTTACCGCCGTAAAAATACAGAAGAGATATTCCCCATGAATGATAACGCGAAATGTGAACTAATCGAAAAGCTGAGAAAATACGTCTATCGTTACGGGCTTGAATTATCGGGAGAGAACTTGAGCGCCGTGGGCGCGTCCCTTGTCGAGGTCAACCGGGAATTTGCCGGGATGGAGGAGATCGCGGATGCTATCCTGGCACGAGAACGCGTTTGTTTCGAGGAGATCTTCGAGGAGTATAACTTCGACGGGTGGAACGCGATCGATATCATGCTGCTCGTCGGTAACGAGATTTACGAGCGTTTTTTTCACGTCTCCCCGTCGGTGACGTTCAAGCTCGCGGCGCCCTTCCCGAGGCTTTTCGACGCGCACCTGACGGAGCGTTCTGATTTTATCTACGAGAAGATCAAGATCAATATCGAGAAGGGGATGAAGCAAGGGATGTACAAGAATGACGTCTCCAGCGAGATGGTCGCGCGGATGTATATCGCCAAGCTTAACGATATCCATGATAATAAAATCTATCCCCCCGAGGGCTTTAACTTCGCTACCATCTTTAATCACTTGATCGACGACGTGATCAGGACGATCACTAACGAGGAGGGTTGGCGGTATTACAAGCAACGCAAACAGTTTTATACCGTATTGAATTTTAACCGATAATTTATTTGTCCCATGAAGTACCAAATTGATGACATCGACAGGAAGATCCTGACTTATTTATCCCAGAACGCTCGCGTCCCCTTCCTGGTGATCGCCCGCGAGTGTGGAATATCCGGGGCGGCCATCCACCAGCGCGTGAAGAAAATGGAGGAGTCCGGGATCATCGAGGGTTCGCACTTTATCGTGGAGCCGGAGGCGTTAGGGCTGGACGTGTGTGCTTTTGTCGGGATAACGCTTGACCATGCCCACGCGTACAAGACCGTCGTGAAGGAGATCGAGAAGGTGACCGAGGTGCTGGAATGTCATTTTATCACGGGCACGTTTACCTTCCTGCTCAAGCTCCGTTGCACGAATCATGATCACCTGATGAACATCCTTATCAATACCTTCCAGAATATTCCCGGGATCTCTAAAACGGAGACTTTTATCTCTCTCGATCAACTCATCGACAGGCAAGTGAGCGTCTTCAAGGAATAACCCTTAAATATCTTTCGCGGAGGCCGCGTTCACGAAAAGGATATCGCCGATAGCGTCGAAAGAGGTGAAGAAGGCGATGGCGTCGTGGCGGAGAATTTCCTCCCGGAAGCCGATGAGCGCGAGGCCGGCGCGCGAGGATCGTTCCTGGACAACCTCGCTAACGGTCTGGCTCCCGGACAACCGGATTATCTCGATATTTGTTAGCGTGATGGGCAGCCGGCCGGCGGCGACGCGTTCGCCAAGGCCCGTGTCGGTGCGCTCGCTCTCCCCCGCGACGATAAAAATCTTGATCTGGCTTCGTCGCCAGTCGGGGTGGGCCATGATGATATACCCGAGGAGGATCATCAAGTTCGTGTTACGCTCGTCCGTGGAGCGAATCCAGACATGGATGCCGTTGGCGGAGCGCACGGGGTAGGTAGAGCCGGCGAAGATACACGTGTCATAGTCGCCGGCGCGGGTAAGATTGATATTCTCGAGGATCCGGGCCAGCTCCTCGACATTTCCTTTCGCGTACTCGAAGACGACCATGTTATTCTCCATGCCGGAGATCGAGGGCGCCTGTATCACCTGCGCGATGGCCGAGGTATAGGAAGGCGAGATCATCGTGTCGATATAGAGCGTGCTCCCGTGCATCGTCGTCCCGTCGACGAGCTGGCGCAATGCCTCCTTGGCCTTGGCGTGCGTCTGCTTGCTGAAATAGCCTTCGATAAAGTGGAAATAAGTACCGAAGCCGTGCCGGTAGCTCAACCACTTCATCAGGTCGAGCACCTTATCGCGCTCCAGCGAGTTCGGGGAGATACAGATCGCGGCGGGTCGCCACTCCTCGTTATCCATGTTCGTGTGTCGTTTCTGCATGAAAACCTGTATCTGCCGGTTCAGCTGGAAGAGCGCTCCTTTAAAGATATTGACGAGCCCCTTCTGCTCCTTGTTATGGTGTTCGATAAAGAGGTAGATGACCACGATCACGGCGTAAGCGATCACGGTATACAGCGCGTCAATCATGAACATCACCCACACCGACAGCAGGAAGCCGCCCAGCGAGAGATACCATCGCGACCTGAAGCGGGGGCGGTACGAGGGGGGCGAACCGAAATGGTTCAGGAAGGAGATAAGGCACAGCGACCCGTAAGTGATCAGGAAAAACATCGAGATGATGCCCGCCACCGTGTCCACGTCGCCAGCGAGCACGAAGAGCAGGGCGATCGCGAACGAGACGATGGTAGCGTTCACCGGTTCGCGTCCCTCCCCCTTCCCGCTGGCAAGGAGCAGGTTCAGGCGGCGGGAGGGAAACGTGCGGTCGAGGGCCAGTGCTTGCAGGGTGCGCGGCGCCACGATGATCGAGCCCACGGCCGACGAGAAAGTACTCGCGGCAAGTCCCAGCGGGATCACCACCGCGCCGAAGAGCGCGATCCGCGCCATGATCAACTGATCCCCGACGAGGTCCGCCCGCGAGGCGTGCGTGGAGAGTTTCCAGACGATCAGCAGGTAGACGATCAAGCCTGCCAGCGTACCGGCCATCGTCCCCAGCGGGATTGACTTCCCGGGATTCTTCAGGTCGCCGCTCAGCCCCACGCCGGCGGTCATCCCCGTGAACGCCGGGAAGCAGATCGCGAAGAGAATGAAAAACTGATCCTTGTGGAAGAACCCGAACCCGTCGCCGGGCACGCGCGAGAGATCTTCTCCGGGGTCGATCACCCCGCCAGCGAAAAACAGCGCGAGCGAGAGGAAAAGAACACCGTTGACGACATACAGCGTCTTCACGCCAGAGCCGGAGCCGGCGCGAAGGATGATCCACGCCAGCAGCAGGAGCGTCGGCACGCTGATCACCTGCCGGGGAAGCTCGAACCCCATCCTCCCCGACCACCACTCGAAGAACGGGGAAAAGGCCTCCGCGAAGGCTATCGTGTAGAACGCAGCGCTGATCGCCTGCGAGAAATAAAGCGTGATGCCGATCGTCGAACCGATCTTCAGCCCGAAGGAGCGGGAGATAATAAAGTATTCACCGCCGCCCTCCACGCGGGTATTCGTGGCGATCTCCGAGATCGCGAGCGCGGTAGGAATCGTGATCAGGTGGCCCAGGAGGATGATGCCCACCGCCCCCCAGAAACCGAGTGTCCCCGTGGCAAAGCCGAGGCGCAGGAAGAGAATCGCCCCGAGGATCGTCGAGATCGAGGTGAAGAAAACGGGGGCGGCGCCGAACTTCCCCCGCGGTTTCCCGCCGGCGAGCTGTTTCATGGCTACGCGGACACGACGTTAATCATCTTCCCGGGCACCACGATCACCTTCTTGATCGTCTTCCCTTCCAGCCACCTGGTCGCGGCTGGTGCTGCCTTGACGCGCTCCTCGATCTCCGCCGGCGTTGCCGACAGTGCCGCGAGCAGCTTGAAGCGCACCTTCCCGTTAAAGGATACCGGGTACTCGAACTCCTCCTTCACGAGGTACTTCTCGTCCCACAGCGGGAACGTCGCCCGCGTCACGCTCCCCGCGTGGCCGAGTTTCTGCCACAGCTCCTCGGCCACGTGCGGGGCGAACGGCGAGAGCGCCACCACCAGCGGCTCGAGCACCGCCCGCTTGTCGCATCGCGCTGCCGTCAGCTCGTTCGCGCAGATCATGAAGGCGGCCACCGACGTGTTAAACGAGAAATTCTCCATGTCCTGCTCCACCTTCTTGAGCGTCTTGTGCAGCGTCTCCATCTCCGCTCGCGTCGGCGCGGCGTCGCTCGCGTGGAAGTCTCCTTCCGCGTGGAAGAGCCGCCAGAACTTGCGCAGGAACTTGAACACCCCGTCGATCCCCCGCGTGTCCCACGGCTTGCTTGCTTCCAGTGGCCCGAGGAACATCTCGTACATCCGCAGCGTGTCCGCGCCGTACTCCTCGATCACCGTGTCCGGGTTCACCACGTTAAACAGCGACTTCGACATCTTCTCGATACCGTGCCCGCACGCGTATTTCCCGTTATCCGTCACGAACCGCGCCCCCGCGTATTCCGGCATCCACTGCTTGAAGCCCTCCATGTCAAGCAGGTCATTCTTCACCAGGTTCACGTCCACGTGGATCTCCTGGAAGCTCACGGCCGCGACGCCCGCCAGCTCCTCGCCGAGGCGTGACGACAGTACCTCGACGCCGCGCTGTTCCGCCTCTCGAGCGATCTCCCGCGACACGTACACGCGCGTCGCCTCCCACTGCTCACCGTCCGCGGACGTCAGCAACCGGTAGGCGAAGCTCGAGCGCCCCTGGATCATCCCCTGGTTGATCAGCTTGCGGAAAGGCTCCGGGCGACGCGCCCGCCCCGTGTCGTGGAGAAACATGTTCCAGAAACGAGAGTAAATAAGGTGTCCCGTCGCGTGTTCCGCCCCTCCAACGTAGAGATCCACGCTATCCCAGTACTCCAGCGCCTCGTCGCCCACCAGCGCCTCGTCGTTCCGCGGGTCCATGTACCGCAGGTAGTAGGCCGACGAACCGGCGAACCCCGGCATCGTGTTTAACTCCAGCGGGTAGCCCTCGACCGTCGTCCATCCTCGCGCGCGGCCCAGCGGGGGCTCGCCCGTCTCCGTCGGCAGGAACGTGTCGATCGCGGGCAGCTCCAGCGGGAGTAACGACTCGTCCAGCGGGCACGGCATCCCCTCCTTGTAATACACCGGGAAAGGCTCGCCCCAGTACCGCTGGCGGCTAAAAATCGCGTCCCGCAACCGGTAGTTGACCTTGCCCTTGCCGATGCCGCGGCGCTCCACCTCGTCGATCACCCGCCGGATGGCCTCCGTCACGGGCTGCCCGTCGAGAAAGCCGCTATTGACCAGCCGCCCGGACTTGGCGTCGAGCGACGCCTCTTGCACGTCGCGCCCCTCGCCGTCGTCGATGACTTGCACGATCGGCAACCCGAAGTGACGGGCGAACGCGTGGTCGCGCGCGTCGTGTCCAGGCACCGCCATGATCGCCCCGGTGCCGTAGCCCGAGAGCACGTACTCGCTTATCCACACCGGGATCGATTCCCCCGTGAAGGGATTGATGGCGAGCGAGCCGGTGAAGACCCCCGTCACCCGCTTGACCTCCGTTTGCCGCTCCCGTTCCGTGCGTTTGGCCGCGTACGCGAGGTACTCGCGCACGTTCGCCGCCTCTTCTGCCGTGGTCAGCAACGACGCGTAGGGCGACTCGGGGGCGAGCACCATGAACGTGACGCCGAAAATCGTGTCCGGACGCGTCGTGAAAATCTCCACGCGCTCCTCACGCCCCGCGATCTCGAAAAGAATGTCGGCCCCGCGCGACCGACCAATCCAGTTGCGTTGCACCTCCTTCAGCGATTCCGACCACTCGAGCGTTTCCAGCCCGTCCAGCAAACGACCGGCGTACGCCGAGACGCGCAGCAACCATTGCCGCATCTTTTTCTGGACAACCGGGTAGCCCTCGCGCAGCGAGAGCCCTTCCCGCACCTCGTCGTTCGCCAGCACCGTACCCAGCAGCGGGCACCAGTTCACGAGCGTGTCCGAGAGGTACGCCAAACGGTAGTTCATCAGCACCTCCTGCCGTTCCCGCCACGTTTTCGCCTTCCACTCCTCGGCCGTGAACGCGAGCTCTACCGTGCACGCGGCGTCCAGCCCGCTCGAGCCGCTCGTCGCGAACCGCCGCTCCAGCTCCTCGACGGGACGCGCGCGCTGCTCGTCTCGCGCGTAGTAGCTATTGAATAGCTGGATGAACGTCCATTGCGTCCACTTGTAATACGCCGGTTCGCACGTCCGCACTTCCCGGCTCCAGTCGAACGAGAAGCCGATCTTGTCCATCTGCTCGCGATAGCGCTCGATGTTTCTTGCTGTCGTGATAGCCGGGTGTTGTCCTGTCCGGATGGCGTATTGCTCGGCAGGCAGCCCGTACGCGTCGTATCCCATCGGGTGCAGCACGTTGAATCCCTTGAGGGTCTTGTACCGCGCGTAGATGTCCGACGCGATGTATCCCAGCGGGTGTCCCGCGTGAAGCCCCGCGCCGGAAGGGTACGGGAACATGTCAAGGACGTAGTATTTCGGTTTGTCGTGATTGATCTCCACGCGGTACGTGTCGTTTTCTTGCCAGTACCGCTGCCATTTCTGCTCTATTTCTTTAAAGTGATATTCCATAACGCGTGTTTAATGTGTTTGTCCCTCCCTCTCTACCCCGCCCGGCAAATGTAGAAAAAATTCGCGACCCCCAGCCCCGCGCTCGAGTACCAGGCAGGGGGGGAAGTGTTTCCCCCCCTGCACCCCCTTCCAGCCCGTAACACGGGCAGGCGCACA
>JAITJA010000096.1 GCA_031279175.1 Odoribacteraceae bacterium | reverse complement strand
CGTTCCCGAGGATCACGTCGCACGTCTTCACCAGTTCTGGCATCACGTCGGCGGCTGTTTGCCCGTATCGCCAGAGATTCTTCCGGTAATTCAGGTCGCAGGAGACCGTTAACCCTGCCGCGCGCGCCGCGCGGGTAGCTTCCAGGCACGCGTCTGCCGCCCCCCGGGAGAGTGCTGGCGTGATCCCTGTCCAGTGAAACCAGGTAGCGCCCGCGAACGCCTTATCCCAGTCGATCATGCCGGGTTTAACCTCCGCGATGGCAGAGCGCGACCGGTCGTACACCACCTTGCTGGCGCGGGCGACGGCCCCTGTCTCCAGGAAATAGATCCCGACGCGTTCTCCCCCGCGGAGGATATGAGAAACGCCGACGCCGTGCCGTCGAAGTTCCATGATACAGGCATTGGCGATATCGTTCTCCGGCAGGCGGGTGACGAAATCGACCGGGACGCCGTAATTCGCCAACGACACGGCGACGTTGGCCTCTCCCCCGCCGAAGGTGGCTAAAAATTCCCGGGCCTGGCAGAAGCGTTCATGCCCCGGGGTCGCCAGGCGCAGCATGATCTCCCCGAAGGTGACTACTTTATTACTCATGGCGGTTATTTTTTCTTGATAGTTACTTCCAGCGGGAACTTGATCTTCATGAGTTCCCCCGTGACGTGCTCGTGCCAGTCGCCCGGGGTCGCGAACCCGCCCTTGCTCCACCCGGCCCCGGCGAGATAAGTAAAGACTTCTCCCGGGGAATAATCCGCGATACCGGCGAGGTGCTTGGCTACCTGCCGCGTCTCTTTCATCTCTCCCGGGAAGATGACGGCGACAGCGGTATGGCCGTTATCCTCGTTATTATCGTTATTGAGCGGCTCCCAGTAGGCGATGACGCCGTTAGCGGCGTCTTTCCAGACGATGCCCGCGCCCTCGCGGAGGACGATACCGGCGGCGACCTCCATGCCGGGCGCGTTCTCGTAATACTCCTCGACCCGGTTCAGGATCGCGTCGGCGTCCAGCGAGATCACGCGGCGTTCCGTCACGACGTTCTCCCCGACGGCAAACGGGGCGTAAGCCAGCTCGAAGGTAACGCGGAGCGGCCCCTGGTCGAGCACGCGGGCGGAGGTAAAGTTATTACCGAGGACAAACGCGCTATCCGCGAGCGGCGCCATTGCACCTGCCCCGAGCGTCCGCCCTACCTTGTAGCAATCCAGGCCCTCGCCGTGGTCGCGGTGATAATCGCCGCTCGCGTACCACTTGTCCACGAGCAACCCGTGGGCGGACTTCACCCACGCGTCGATCCCGTTACTGATCTCCCCGGTAGCCTCGAGTGCCGGGCCGTAGACGCGATAGGCGACGCGTTCATTCTCCCACGCGAAGTCGTCGTAACGTTCTGGCACGAGCCTCCCGTGCACGCGCGGCAAGTACGCGGCGGGTTTCCCCGGCCGGATCGCGTACGAGGCGCTCTCCCCGGGCGCTGTCGAGGCCTGGAAGAGGAGCGCTACCGGTTCGTTGCCGCCGCGATAGATGACTTGCGACGGGATTTCCGTCCCGTTCGAGTCCGCGACGATAATTTCCCCGGCCGCGACGCCGTCAAACAATGCCGCGATCTCGCTCCAGGGGATCTCAACGGTTTCATTCTCGCGGGAGAGTTCGGTAATATTTGTCACGGAGACGAGCGCCACCGGCTCGTTCGCGCAATTTGTTGCCAGCGACAGCATGGCGAGCAGTGCATAAGCGATAATATTTTTCACGTGATCTATTTTTAGTAGTTACTATCTTAAATCTTGCCGCGCGACGGCGTCCATGTCCTCGTAATCCTGGTTTTCCCCGGCCATCCCCCATATAAAAGTATAATTAGAGGTAGCGCAGGCCGCGTGGATAGACCACGGCGGGGAGATCACCGCCTGTTCATTCTTCATCCAGACGTGCCGCGTCTCGTCTGGCGTTCCTGCAAAGTGACACACGACCTGTTCCCCGGGCACCTCGAAATAGAAATAGGCTTCCATTCGTCGTTCGTGCGTGTGTGGAGGCATGGTATTCCAGACGCTCCCCGGTTTCAGCTCGGTCATGCCCATTTGCAGCTGGCACGTGGGGAGCACCCGCGTGACAATCATCCGGTGGATCACGCGGTGGTTACTCTCCTCGAGCGTCCCGGTCTCGATAACGACGGCGTCGTCGCGCGTGATTTTCCGGTCCGGGTAGGGGCAATGGGCCGGCGTCGAGTTAAAATAGAAACGCGCCGGGCGGCCCTTGTCGACGCTCGAGAAACGCGCGACGCGATCGCCGCGCCCGATATAGAGGGCCTCCTTGTATTGCAACGGGTGCGCGACGCCGTCGATCTCCACGACGCCCTCGCCGCCGACGTTCACGACGCCCAGCTCCCGGCGATGCAGGAAAAAGCCGGCGCGTAACGGGGGGATAGACGGCAATTCCAGCGTCTCGTTCACCGGCACTGCTCCCCCGACAATCAACCGGTCGTGCATGGAATACACGAGGTTGATCTCGTCATCGCCCATGAGTTTCTCGATCAGGAACTCCTCGCGTACGCGCCGCGTGTCGTATCCCCTGGCATCTACCGGGTGAGATGCCTGCCGTACTTCGTAATGTAGTTTCATGCGTGTTGTTTTTATTATTTATCGCGTGAGATGCATGTTTACCCGCCCGCGCCGCCGATCGCGCCTGTCCCGGGGAGAAAAGCCGCCTCTCTCCTGACTTTTCACGGGACAAATTAACGCGTATTTAAAGGAAAAAACAAGCCGGGACAAGAGTTATCCGCGGTATAGCCGTTGACCGACAATCGCGAAGCCATCACGGGCCTCGCGAATGTTATTGTTGCCGCCGCGGGGGAATTCATGGCCGCCCCGGGGGCAACCGCGAAGCTCGCGGAGGGTACCGCGAAGCTCGCGGACGGCACCGCGGCGGCCGCGGACGGCAGCGCGGCGGCCGCGGACGGCAGCGCGGCGGCCGCGGACGGCTCCGCGGCGGCCGCGGAGGGCACCGCGGCGGCCGCGGAAGCGCCAATTCCGGTAAAAAATAGAGAAAAAAGAGCGGGTTACCGACGGAGAAGGAGCGCGCAGCCCATGCCGCCACCGATACAGAGAGAGGCGAGACCTACATGCTTGCCGGCGCGGATCATTTCGTGGAGCAGCGTGACGACAATTCGATTCCCGGAGGCCCCGATCGGGTGACCGAGCGCGAGCGCGCCTCCATTCACGTTAGCGCGGGAGGCGATCCATTCTCCCGTCGCGTCGTGATCGGCGGCGAGCTGCCGGATCACGCCGAGAGACTGCGCGGCAAAGGCCTCGTTCAGCTCGATAAGCTCCACGTCGGTCAGCGCGAGCGAGGCGGCGCGTAACGCGCGTGCGATGGCCGGTACAGGGCCCATGCCCATGATGGAAGGATCGACGCCGGCCTGCCCGGTGGCGATGATCTCGGCGAGCGGGGCGATCCCGAGACGGTCGGCGGCCTCTCCCGAGGCGACAAGGAGGAACGATGCGCCGTCGTTGATCCCGGAGGCGTTACCGGCGGTGACCGTTCCCTCCTTCTTGAATGCCGGTTTCAGGGCGGCCAGCTTCTCGAGCGAGGTCGCGCGGTTGGGGAACTCGTCGGTATCGAAGCGGGTTGTTCCCGCGCGGGAGGCGACCTCGACGGCGACGATTTCTTGCTTGAATTTCCCGGCGTCGATGGCGCTGATGGCCTTGCGTTGCGATGCGATGGCGAACGCGTCTTGCTCCTCGCGGGAGATCGCGTGGCGTTCGGCGATATTTTCGGCGGTAATTCCCATGTGCAGGCCTGAAAACGCGTCGGTAAGCCCGTCACAGACGACGTGATCGAGGGCCGCGAGGTCGCCCATCTTGACGCCGGAACGCGCGGCGGCTGGAAGGATGAATCCCGCTCCGGACATGGATTCCGTTCCACCGGCAAGCACGAGCGACGCCTCTCCGGACTTGATGGCGCGGTAGGCGGCGATGACGCTTCTCATGCCGCTCCCGCAGATCATGTTGAGGCCGTGCGCCGGGACCTCGACGGGGATCCCGGCTCGGATTGCCGCCTGGCGCGCGACGCCTTGTCGTTGCCCGGCGTGGAGCACGTTCCCGACGATTACCTCGTCGATGTCGGCGGGATTGACGCGCGTCTCGGCGATGATGGCGCGGATGACGGTGGCGGCGAGTTCGGCGGCGGGCACGGTGGCGATCGCGCCGAGGAATTTCCCTATGGCGGTTCGTTTGGCCGCCATGATGTATACTTTTTTCACGCGTTACTTGTTTTTATTGTTTCGTAGTTCCTTGATTTTCGCGGTGAGGAGCGGCACGACGCGCGCGGCGTCGGCTACAATACCGAGGTCGGCGACCTGGAATACAGGCGCGGATTTGTCCTTGTTGATGGCGATGATGTATCCCGATTCTTCCATCCCGGCGAGGTGCTGGATCGCTCCGGAGATTCCGGCGGCGATGTATAGATCTGGGCGGACGGTCTTGCCGGTTTGCCCCACTTGTCTTTCTCTCGGCATGATTCCCGCGTCTACCACCGCGCGCGACGACGAGACTTCTCCCCCGAGCTCCGCGGCCAGCTTTTCGAGCGCTGTGAACCCGTCGGCCATCCCGCGCCCTCCGGAGACGAGCACCCGCGCGGCGGTAATGTCGACCCGTTGCCTCTCTTCCTTGATGGTTTGCAGGATCCTTGTTTTGAATTTCGAGCGATCGAAGCGGATATTGACCCGCTCGACGCGTCCTTCGCGGGTATTGTCCCGGCGCGCCGGCCTGGCGACCCCGGGCCGTAGGGTAGACATTCTCGGTCGATGCTCTTTACACAGGATCGTGGCCATGAGATTCCCCCCGAAGGCGGGCCGGGTCATGAGCAGTTCCCCGTCGTCGGCGATATCGAGTGCCGTGCAATCCGCCGTCAGGCCGGTGTTCAGGCGCGCGGAGAGTCTCGGCGCGAGATCCCTGCCGGTAGTCGTCGCGCCGAAGAGCAGGATCGCCGGTTTTCGTTCGGTGACGATCTGGAAAAGGGCCTGGGCGTGCGGTTCCGTGGAATAGAATTCCAACTCCGGGGCCTCCGCGATAATTACCGCGTCCGCTCCCCGCGCGATACACTCCCCTGCCAGGGCCTCGACGTTTTTCCCGGCGAGAATGGCGTGAACTTGCTCGTTTAGCGCGTTTGCCAGCTCCCTTGCCTTCCCCAGCAGCTCGACGGCGACGGGTAGCAGGACTCCTTCGCGGTGCTCGGCGAAGAGATAGACGTGCTTGCATGTTGTTTTGTCCATGACAGGTGTTTAAATGATGAATTTTTCTTGCAATTTACTCGCGATGATCTCCGCGGCATCTTCCGGCGCGACCTCGTGGATGACTCCCGCTTTTTTCGCCCCCCGGGTGAATGATTTGTAGACGCGCGTGGGGGATCCTTTCAGGCCGATTCGTTGTTCGTCGACGGGGAAACGGGAGGCGTTCCAGCGTTCGATCTCCCGGGCATGTGCCTCGACGATCCCTCGGACGGGCATGTAACGCGGCTTGACGGCTCCGGAGATGACGGTGAGCAGGCAGGGGAGCTCTACCTCGACAATCTGCGTTCCCTCGTCGACGACCCTGCGGGCGACGAGTAGTCCCGGCGCGGTGATGGTGGCTTCCTCGACGTAGGTGACTTGCGGGATGTCGAGGTGCTCGGCGATTTGCGGCCCGACCTGTGCCGTGTCCCCGTCGATGGCCTGACGGCCGGTGATAACGAGGTCATAGGGTAGCGTCCGGATCGCGGCGGCGAGGGTGTTCGAGGTGGCGAGGGTGTCCGCGCCGGCAAACGCGCGGTCGCTGGCGAGGATGGCCCTGTCAACGCCAAGGGCAAGGGCCTCCCTGAGGATCTCCTCGGCTTGCGGTGGGCCCATGGTGATGACGGTAACGCTCGCGTCGAAGCGTTCCTTGAGGCGGAGGGCGATTTCGACTCCTCCCTTGTCGTCCGGGTTCATGATACTCGGCACGCCGTCCCTGAGGAGCGTCCCTGTCGCCGGGTCGAGCTTGATCTCGGTGGTGTCCGGCACTTGTTTGATGCAAACTATGATGTTCATGTGTGGTGATTGGTTATTTTAAGAGACGCGCGGCGATGACCATGCGTTGTACTTCCGATGTTCCCTCGTAAATTTCGGTGATCTTGGCGTCGCGCATCATGCGCTCGACGGGATAGTCGCGGGTGTAGCCGTATCCCCCGTGGAATTGCACGGCCTTGGTGGTGACTTCCATCGCGGTTTCCGCGGCGAACAGCTTTGCCATCGCGGCGTCGGCGGCGTAAGCTTCCCCGCTGTCTTTCTTGAACGCTGCGGAACGGGTGAGCAGGCGCGCGGCCTGTATCCTGGTCTCGAGGTCGGCGAGCTGGAACTGGGTGTTCTGGAATTGGCCGATGGCTTTCCCGAATTGTTCGCGTTTCTTGACGTATTTCACGGTCTCGTCGAGCGCTCCCTGCGCGATGCCCAGTGCTTGCGAGGCGATCCCGACGCGTCCGCCGTCAAGGGTCTTCATGGCTATCGCGAATCCTTTCCCGACCTGCCCGAGCAGGTTTTCTTTCGGCACGATGCAGTTGTTCATGACGAGTTCGCTGGTGGCAGATCCGCGGATGCCCATCTTTTTTTCCTCTTTCCCGACGGAGAACCCTGGGAAATCTCGCTCGACAATAAAGGTGGAGATGCCGCGAGCGCCTTTCGACTTGTCGGTCATGGCGAAGATGATGAAGAGGGAGGCGCGGGCGGCGTTGGTGATAAAGATTTTGTTGCCGTTAAGGAGGTAATGGTCGTCGCGCTCCACGGCGGTGGTTTGTTGCGCGGCGGCGTCGGTACCGGCATTCGGCTCGGTGAGACCGAAAGCGCCGATCCACTCCCCTGAGGCGAGCCTCGGGAGGTATCTGGCGCGCTGCGCCGGTGTGCCGAACTCGTGTAGCGGCGCGGCACAGAGGGAGGTGTGCGCGGAGAGAATAACGCCCGTGGTGGCGCAGACCCGCGATAGTTCTTCCACGGCGATAGAGTACAAGAGATTGTCGCCCCCCGCCCCGCCATGCTCGACCGGGAAGGGTATGCCCATCAACCCGATCTTTGCCATCTTCTCGACGGTCTCCACGGGGAAACGTTCCTGTTCGTCTACTTCTGCCGCCAGCGGTTTGACCTCCTTTTCGGCAAATTCCCGGATCATCCGGAGGAAAAGTTCTTGCGTTTTGGTGAGTGAGAAATTCATTGTTTCATCGGTTGTAATTCGTTTGAAATAATCAGCGTCGCGGCAGTGGCAGCGCGTACCTGCTCCACGGTAAAATCGGGGTGAAGCTCTCGTAACACGAGTCCCTCGGGCGTGACTTCTATGACGGCCATTTCCGTGACGATCAAGTTGACCTGACCGGCCGCCGTCAGCGGGAGGGTGCATTTCTCGAGGATCTTCGGCTCGCCCCTGGCCGTGTGTTCCATGGCGAGGATGACCCGCCTGGCGCCTACCAGCAGGTCCATCGCGCCTCCCATGCCAGGGACTTTTTTCCCGGGGATGATCCAGTTGGCGAGATCTCCCCTTTCGTCTACCTGTAACGCGCCGAGCACGGTGACATCCACGTGCCCGCCACGAATAAGGGCAAAAGAGGTGGCGCTGTCGAACGTGGAAGCACCCGGCATGGCCGTGACGAATCCCCCCCCGGCGTCCGTCCACTCGGGATCTTCCCCCTCCCCGGCGGGCGCGGGGCCAGTTCCCAATAACCCGTTCTCGGAGTGCAACGTCACGCGCACGCCCGGTTGTAAATAATTCGGGACGAGCGTCGGTAACCCGATTCCCAGGTTCGCGACGTCCCCGTCTTTTAATTCTAAGGCCACTCGCCTGGCGATGACCTCTCTTGTTTTGTTCTTATCCATAGGTTCACGTGTTGATTCTTCTGTCTAATTCTTGCGCCAGGAACGAGGCCACGTCGTCGGCGTAGGTGTTCATGCCAAACCCCGCGTCGTATCCTAATTCCTTGGCCAGCTCGTGGGAGATCCGCGGGCCACCGCAGGCAAGGATGACCTTGTCGCGTAAATTCTCGGCCTCCAGCATCTCAACCAGCTCGGTGAGGTTCTTGACGTGGGCCTCTTTCTGCGTGACGGTCTGCGATACCAGCAGGGCGTCGGCCCGCGTCTCGATGGCGCGCGCGATAAATTCCTCGTTCGGCACTTGGCTGCCCAGGTTGTAGGTCTCGAACATCTCGTAGCGCTCCAACCCGTGGTGGCCGGCGAATCCTTTCATGTTCATGATCGCGTCGATCCCGACGGTGTGCGCGTCCGTGCCGGTGCTCGCCCCGACGACAACGATGGGACGCCCGATTCGCTCGCGGATAAAGTCGTCGGTCTCCCGCATTTCCCAGCGCGTCGAGGTGACCTTGGGTACGCGGATCGCCGTGAAGTCCACCGCGCGGGTGCAACTCCCGTAACAATTAAAGAAGGTAAAGCCGCTCGTCAGCTCCTTGCTGTAAACGACCTGCGGGTTCTCGAATCCCATCTCGCGCATCAATTGTTTGGCCGCCTCGATGGCCTCCTCGCCGGCAGGCACGGGCAACGTGAAGCTCAACTGTGTCTTCCCGTCGTTCATCGTGTCGCCGTAGGGCTTGATCCGCTTCAGGTCTAATGTCCTGTCGAAGTCGTTTTTCTCTGTTGAATATAAACCTCCGCTCATCTTGTCGCGTTTAAACGTGAAGCATTCGTTGAATAAAGGGATTGTAGTAACGAGCCCCTTTCTCGGTCACGCCGGCGAGCCCCTTTCCCCCGTTCCTGGGGCGCTTGACGTCGGCGAAGATCCCCTTCTCGAGGGCCGCGAATAGCCCTTCCCTCTCGATGTTCTCGAGGAGGGATGTCGCGTTGTCCAGCACCTCCCGCGCCCGCCGTTGTATGATGCCACCCGGTTTATACTCGACCTCGTCGCCAATATTCTTCAGGGTATTGAAAATATACCTGGCGTTCTCGATGGAAAGATAACGGTCGGACATGAAAGGCGTGTGGATGGCCTCCGTCGGCATCCCCAGCAATTGTATTCCCTGCGAGGTCCAGATCCCTACCAGGTTAAATAACGCGTCCTGGATATGCCCGCGGAAGATATTCCCGGTCATGAATTTCGTCGGCGGCATGTACTTGAGCGGGGCGCGGGGGAAGATCTCGCGCGTCATCTGTGCCTGCGCCAGCTCGAGGAGGAAACCGTTTTCCCGTCCCGGGTCGATCTCGAAGGCGTGCCCGAGGCCCATCTGCTCTTCCGGTAGCCCCGCCAACAACGCGAGTTGCTCGTTGATCA
Source organism: Odoribacteraceae bacterium (assembly GCA_031279175.1). Lineage (GTDB taxonomy): Bacteria > Bacteroidota > Bacteroidia > Bacteroidales > Marinifilaceae > JAIRKS01. The sequence goes on along the minus strand of JAITJA010000096.1, from coordinate 11,897 downwards.
GGTCGGAGGCCAGCACGGTATGTGCCTGCTCCACGGCGTCGGCGGTAGTCAGGTAATTGTCCTCGCCCGTGTTGATGATCACGCCGGCAAAACCGTTGATGACGCGCGACATGAACTGGTCGACCAGCGTGCGTTGCATGTTGATGTCCCGGAAGAGTATCCCGTAAAGCGCGTCGTTCAACATAACGTCTAACCCTTCCAACGCTCCCATCGCGGCGATCTCCGGCATACATAACCCCGAGCAGTAGTTACAAAGGCGGATGTAGCGCCCGATCTCCTCGCTGACCTCGTCCAGCGCCTCGCGCATGATACGGAAGTTCTCCTGCGTGGCAAACGTGCCGCCGAAACCCTCGGTGGTAGCACCGTAAGGGACGTAATCAAGGAGGCTCTGCCCCGTCGTGCGGATCACGGCGATGATGTCGGCCCCTTGCCGGGCGGCGGCGCGGGCCTGGATCACGTCCTCGTGGATATTTCCAGTGGCGACGATCACGTACAGGTAGGGTTTCGCTCCCTCGCCGATCGTCTGCAGGTAACGCTCGCGTTTTTCCCGTCGCGCGCGGATTCGTTCGATACATTCCTCCACGCGGGGGGCGAGTATGGCCGCGATCTTGTCGGCGGGCTGCACCGGAGAGCGCGTGAGGTCTAATTCCCCTCGGGCAACCCGCGCGGCAATGTCCGCCGGGGAGAGGGAGGTCTCGATCATCGCGTTGCCAAGGAAGAAGAGTATCCCCTCCCGGAGCAATCCCCGCTCCCGGATCGACTCTACCAGCACGTTCGGCAGGGGCACGCCGCTCTCGTCTATCCCGTCAATCCCCAGCAGGCGACAGAGCGTCCGTTCTACCGCCACCGTCGAGTAGCGATCCACGAATTCTTGCACCTCTCCCGCGATTTTCCGGGCGACTTGCCGCGCCCGCTTCACTTTCTCGAAATCCAGTCCCAATTTACTCATGCGATACGTATTGTTTTATCTTTTCTATGATCTCCGCGTCCACGCCCAGCATCTCTGCTACCCGCGTGGCTTCCCTCGGCACGCGTTCGCGCTCCTCCTCGACGAGGGAATAGTCCATCCGCTCGCTCAGGTCGCGGGGAGCGAAGTTGCCGGTCTGCCCGTCGAGGCCCTTGATCCGCAACTTCCGGCAGGGGACGCGCACCCCGCTGTAGTGGGTGGTGATCAGCGAGCGCGTACGGTAACACGCGAAGAGATCCGTTATCGCGTTCACGATCGCGACGCCCTCCGTCGGGTTCGTGCCGCGGGCGGGTTCGTCCATCAGGACGAGCGCCTCTTTCCCGCCCTTGATCTCCCGGACGACGCGGTCGAGCTGGAGCATCTCGGAGGCAAAAGAGGAGATCCCCCGCGCCTCGTCCTGCCCGTCATACAGGGAGAGGAGCAGCCCCTCTACCGGGACGATCTCCGCGCGCGCCGCCGGCACGTGAAAGCCGAACTGGAAAAGGGCTTGTGCCACCGCGAGACTCTTCAGCAGGACGGTCTTACCCCCCATGTTGGCCCCGGTGATCAGGCAAGGCCCCCGGTCGAACGCGATGTCTACCGGCTGAAATTCCCTGCCGCGCGCGTGCAGTGCCTCCCGTACCCGCGGGTGGAAGAGGCCCTCGTAACGCGTGACGGTGTTCGCGACAAGTGGTCTACATTCTCCCGTCTCCCGCGCCAACCGGGCCTTCGCCAGGAGCACGTCCAGGCGAGCAACCGCGACAAGGGCCTCCGCGAGTGCCCGGTGATGCGCGCGAAGACGTTCCGCGAGACTCGCCCGGACGCGTTCTTCCTCCGCCTCGCGCTCCGCGAAGAGGGAGGACGCCTCTTCCGGCGATAATGTCTTGAGCAGCGCACGCAGTCGCGCGAGTTCCGGGGAATAGTTGTCGTGGAGGTAAAACCGCGGGAGGCGATTCCCCTCCGGGTCAAGGATCTCCACGACCTCCTCCAGCAACGGCAATTGTACTACCGTCACACCGGCCGCGCGCGCCGCGACAGCAATCTCTCCCGCGAGCAGGGCGAAGGTTTTTATCTCGAATAGCTCGATGTCGTCTAACGTCGCTCCCGTCGCGAGGCGATGGATCGTGCCGCGGATGTCTTTTACGCGGCTCGTCGGAGAAGTTACCTCCGGCCAGGGAGCGAGCGGGATCAATGCCTCCACGCGATCCAGTTCGGCATGGATCTCCTCCCCCGTCGTCAGGTAGGGGGAGTCGAGCAATAATCGCCGCCCGGCGCCGGACTGTATCTTCAGCCGGTCGACCGCGTACCGCAGCCCGTCGATCTCTTCTATCGCTTCCTTGAGTGTCATGTTGTACTAATCAATTGTTTCGCGGGACACGTGGACGGGAGTATGACCATGACGGCCCACTCGCGATGTTCGCGTGTTTCCCCCGTGTTGTTCCCTCTTTATCCATGCCAAATCCTGTACTCGTCCATTCGTTTCACGTCATATACCGGCACGCCAAGGCGCTCCCACAAGGCTTCCGCGAGCGCGTCGGAGTCCAACCGGTATCCGCGCGGGGAAAGGGGGTTAATGCAGACGGCTACCAGTTCACTCCTTAATAGTACGCGTAGCTTCCCCCCGTTGCGCGCGAAAACGCGTAGCGATTCCTCGCCGGCAAACACGCGCGTGAAGTCTCGCGCGATTACCGTTACTCCCTCCCTCATGCCGGCAAAGCGCAACAACGCGTCGTTGACGACGCCAGCGACGAATAGCGTGACGCCGCGAGAGAAGATCCGTTCCTTGTGCTGCTCCAGTAGCAACGCGGAGGGGATCTGCAAGTCGCTCGCGTTACCCTCCTCGTCGATGCCCCATACGCCTTGCTCGATGCCGGACAATTTCCGGCGCGTCTCCTCGTCGACCGCCTCGAGGCGCGTCAGCTCGCGCACGCGGCACGTCTCCCGCGTCAACCGGGAGATGTCTCCCGACACGGCAGCTCCCGTCGCGAGGATAAGGCCTTCCGCGACCGCCGGTGAACCAGGACTCAGGCGGGATAACGCTCCCTCCGCGAGTGAAATATCAACGCCGAAGCGTTCCGCGCCGTCGATCCATTCCCGCAATGACCGCGTGTCGGACGGCCCGGAGAGAATCACCGTTCCCGGGGTCACGGCCCTCGCCGTCACCAATCGTCCCAGCGCCGTTTGGCGATCGCTCACCTCCAGTATCTCTGCCACCAGCCTTTTTTCCCGGTAATGTCTCTCCGAGGTGACGAACACCGTCTGCTCGCGCACCTTAATCTCCGGCTTCCGGGTACGCGTCACCTGGTCTACCCGCTCCCCGTCGAGACCGACGGAAGTCAGGCCCACGCGTTTCCCCCTCTCGTGGAGCTTCTCGACGAGATAATTCAAACACTCGGTTTTCCCCGTGTTTTTCGCCATTCCGACGATGGATAGGCTGCGGCGCGATATGATCCTGTCGACGAGCGTCACGTGTCAATGATTATTGCGCCGGTTTCGCGCCAGTTCTTTCGGCTCGATCGCCAGTTGTTTCCCGTTCAGCAGGGCGGCCACTCCCTCTCCCTGCTCCTTCATGCACTCCGGGCATCGGCAGGTCTCCTTGTAGGCGGAGGGTTCGGTATAGGTAGTGATCACCCCCTCGTAGTTCCTGAGCACGACGCGTCCCGGCGACTGCGAGATCAGGTAGGTGGGCATCACGGGCGTCTTCCCGCCACCGCCGGGAGCGTCCACGACGAAGGTCGGCACGGCATACCCGGAGGTGTGCCCGCGCAGGCTCTCGATGATCTCGATGCCCTTGGAAACCGGGGCGCGGAAGTGCTCGATGCCCATCGAGAGATCGCACTGGTAGATGTAGTAGGGGCGCACGCGTATCTTCACGAGTTCGTGCACCAGCCGTTTCATCACGTGCACGCAGTCGTTGACCCCGCGTAACAACACCGACTGGTTTCCGAGCGGGATTCCGGCATCGGCCAGCAGGGCGCACGCCGCGCGCGATTCCCCCGTGATCTCGACCGGGTGATTGAAGTGGGTGTTAAGCCACACCGGGTGATACCGCTTGAGCATGTTGACCAGCGCCGGCGTGATCCTCTGCGGCAAGACAACCGGCACGCGGCTCCCGATCCGGATGATCTCCACGTGCGGGATCTCCCGCAGCTTCCTGACGATATATTCCAGTCGCTCGTCGCTCACCAGCAAGGCGTCGCCACCGGAGAGTAGCACGTCGCGCACGCGCGGTTCGCTCGCGATGTAGGCGATGCACCGGTCTATTCGCTCCAGCGGTGAAGCCGCGTCGTGATGTCCGGCGAAGCGCCGCCGCGTGCAGTGGCGACAATACATCGAGCACTGGTCCGTGATCAGGAAAAGCACCCTATCCGGGTAGCGGTGTGTTAGTCCCGGCACGGGCGAATCCTCGTCCTCGTGCAACGGGTCCTCGAGATCTGCCGGCGCCCTGTATAACTCCTGCACCGAGGGTATCGACTGCTTCCGCGCGGGGCAGTTCGGGTTCCCCGGGTCAATCAGCGTCAGGTAATAGGGAGTGATCGCCATCCGCAGCGTCTGTAACGAGCGTCGAACACCCTCCTCCTCCTCGCCGGTGAGCGAGAGATAGCGCTTGAGCTCCTCCAGCGTCTCTATCCTGTTCCTTACCTGCCATGTCCAGTCGTTCCACTCCGCGTCGGTCACTCCCGGAAAAAATAATTGTCGTTGATTCATCTTTAAAACGAGTTTATCCCTTAACAGTACAATCTCTCGAATAGCTCCCGCACGGGGGCGGATTCACGGACAATGTCGAGCGTCAACTCCGCGTGACCGGCAGCGTAACCGTTGCCAATGAGTAACGAGACATCCTTGCCGATGCCCTCCGCTCCCAACGCGGCCTTGCTGAAACTCGTGGCCATCGAGAAGAAGTAGACCGTTCCCCCGTCGCGTGTCGCGAGGATGGAGGTCATCTCCGTCGACGGGACGTTCACGTTATTGATCGTCACGTCGCATCCCCGCTCGCCGACGATGGCCGTCACGCGCTCGTATACCTCCAGGACGCGCGTCGCGTCGGCAACGATGACGTTCGTCGCCAACCCGAGTTCCTCGACGCGCCGGGCGTTCTCCGGCGAGTATTCGACGACGATCACCTTCCCGCGCGGCCCCGCGTTTTTCATTGCCTGGTAGCAACACAACAGGCCCGACTTGCCGCCACCACCGATGATGCAGACCGTGTCTCCCTCTTTTACCAGTCGCGCGACCTGTGCCGGGGCGCCCGCCACGTCGAGTAGTGCCAGCGCCAGCCGTTCGGGAATATCGTCGGGCAGCGCGGCGTAGATACCGCTCTCGAAGAGGATCGCCTGCCCCACCGCGTCTACCTGCTCCGAGTCCGGGTGGAGTCGCGTGATCCGTTCGAGCTTTAACGGCGTCAGCGATAGCGATACCAGCGTCGCGATTTTGTCCCCCACCTTCAGCCGCTTGTCCGGGTGGCGCAGGCCGATCTCCCGTACCGTCCCGATCAACATGCCGCCTGATCCCGTGACGGGATTTTGCAGTTTCCCTCGTTCCGCGACGATTCCCTCGATCATCGCTTTCATCTTCCCGGCGTCGCCGTCACACGCCTGACGGATCTGCGCGTAGCTGGCCGAGTCAACGTTCAGCGTCTGCACGTCGATCAACAATTCGTTGTCGCGAATCTCCATCGTGTTATCCAGCACCAGCGCCGGCTGTGGCAACGTCCCCGCGGGCGCGATCACCCGGTGAGTACCGTACTTGTCTCCTTGTTTCATCTCCTGTTGTCGTGTAGTCCCAGGATACGCCTTGCCTCGTCGGGGCGCGCGATTTCCCGTCCCAGCTCGTTGGCTATCCGCGCCACTTTCTCTACCAGCTCGCCGTTCGAACGGGCGAGAACGCCTTTCGAGAGGTAGACGTTGTCCTCGAAACCCACGCGGACATGGCCCCCGTCGATGATTGCAGCGGCAGCCAGCGGGAACTCGTGCCGACCGATGCCGGCAACGGTGTACGTGGCCCCCGCCGGGATGCTCTCGCGCAGGAAAAGAAAGTCGCGCAACGAACCGCCGATGCCGCCGTTTACCCCCATCACGAAGTCGAAGTGTAGCGGGGCGGTAATATATCCCCGGGCGTGCAACCGCAGCACCATGTCGATCATTCCCTTGTCGAAACACTCCAGCTCGGGCTTGATCCCCAGCTCGATCATTCGCCGGCCAAAGTACTTGATCGTGTTTTCCGTGTTCATGAAGACCTCGTCGCCGCCGAAGTTCAGCGTCCCGCAATCGAGCGTCGCCATCTCCGGGCGCAGTTCCGTCGGCTGCAACCGCTCGTCGTTACTCATCCCGACGGCTCCCCCGGTGGAGGGCTGGATGATCGCGTCCGGGCAGACCTCCCGGATGGCGGCCATTACCGCGCGGAAGCGCTCTTTATCTTGTGTCGGCGTACCGTCGTCGTGGCGCACGTGCAGGTGGATGACGCTCGCGCCGGCATCGCACGCGGATTTCGCCTCGCGGGCACACTCCTCTATCGTGTAGGGAACGGTGGGGTTATGTTCTTTCAGCACCTCCGCCCCGCAGATGGCTGCCGTGATAATCAGTTTTTCCATTCTTCTTATGATTTACGTTGACACTCCTTGGTCACCACGCACGTGCCGCTCGCCCGGCATACCACTACCGGTTCCGCGAGCACGTCTGCTGCCGACGCGGAGATATCCGGGCGGGCCTCGATGACCTTCCTCGCCTCGAACGTCATTCCCCGCGACGACTTCCCGACGCGCGTGATCTCGCCGCGGGCCTCGATGTAATCCCCCGCGCGTACCGGGGCGAGGAACTCCACCTTGTCGTAGCCGGCGAACAATCCCTCGTCGCCGTCGTGCTGGATCAGCAGCTCCGTCGCCACGTCACCGAACAGTTGCAACATCTTCGCCCCGTCTACCAGCGACCCGCCGTAGTGGGCGTCATGCGCGCTCATCCTCGCCCGTACCGCGGCCGTCCACCGGCAACGCGATGGTTCCCCGGCGACGAGCGCGTCGACGAGCGTCCCGGGTGTTCGTACCCTCCCGGGGTCGATACTGCCCGTCGCGACAAATTCTCCCGCCTCGGCAATCACCGTGTCCGCCGCCATCGCCATCAGCGGGTTGAAGTTCTCCGACGTGCCCCGGTAAACCAGGTTGCCGGAGGCGTCGGCCACGCTCGCCCGTACCAGTGCCACGTCGGCGCGCAACGGGGTCTCGAGGAGATACTCCTTGCCCCCGACCGCGACGATCTCTTTACCGCGGGCAACGATTGTCCCGAGCCCCGTCGGCGTGAGCACGCCTCCCAGCCCGCTCCCGCCCGCGCGTACCCGTTCGGCAAGCGTGCCCTGGGGGCAGAACTCGACCTCCAACTCCCCGGCATTCATCTGCTCGCCGGCGAGGGGATTCGTGCCGATGTGCGACGCGTAGAGTTTCTTTACTTGACGATTGACGATTAGTCGCCCGACGCCCCTGTCGGGGAATGCCGCGTCATTACAGATCAGCGTTAAGTTTTTCACGCCGGACGAGGCAAGCGCGTCCACGAGCCGGGACGGCGTCCCGTTCCCGAGAAAACCGCCGATCATTAACGTCATGCCGTCTTTCACGCGGGAGACGGCCGCTTCGATGGAGATTAGCTTGTTCATATCGATTGTTCGTGTGTTAATCATATAACGTTTCATGTTTCAACGCGACAAATCTACAACTTCCGCGGTAAACTAAAAATATTTTTGCACTAAAACTTTCACGCCACTCCACCTCTCGCCGCCGCGACCGGGAGGGAGATGACGCGGGGTGGGATCGGCCCGGCGCCACCGGGAGTTCCTCTATCTATGTAATGTCGGAATTTGCCGTATCTTTGCCAGGTAAAAAATTAATAGGCAAGCATGAACCTTTCAGAATTAAGTGAACAAGAGATTATCCGCAGAAGCTCGCTCGAGGAGTTAAAGCGGTTGGGAATTAATCCATACCCGGCGCCGGAATACAAAGTAACTCACCTCGCGGAAAAGCTCCGCGAGGAGTTCGAGGTGAATCCCGGGGAGCTTCAGGACGTGAGCATCGCCGGGAGAATCATGACCCGGAGAATCATGGGGAAAGCCTCTTTCTTCGAGCTACAGGACGCGAGCGGGCGGGTCCAAGTGTACGCGACCCGCGACGACATCTCGACGGACGAGGAGAAGACGATGTACAACGTCGTGTTCAAGAAACTGCTGGACATCGGGGACATCGTCGGGGTGAAGGGCTTCGCCTTCCGGACGCGGACGGGCGAGTTATCGGTACACGCGCGGGAGCTGACGGTGCTTTCCAAGTCGTTGCGCCCGTTACCGGTGGTGAAGGAGAAGGAGGGGAAGATCTTTGACGCGTTCAGCGACCCGGAGCAGCGTTATCGCCAGCGTTACCTTGACCTGATCGTGAACCCGCGCGTGAAGGAAGTCTTTATCAAGCGGTCGCGCGCGATCAACGCGATCCGGGAGTTCCTCACCGACGCGGGGTGCGCGGAGATGGACACCCCGGTATTGCAGGCGATCCCTGGTGGGGCGTCGGCCCGCCCGTTCATCACGCACCACAACGCGCTGGACGTCCCCTTTTACCTGAGGATTGCCAACGAGCTATACCTGAAACGGCTGATCGTCGGCGGCTTTGACGGCGTCTTCGAGTTCTCGCGCAACTTCCGCAACGAGGGGATGGACCGCACGCACAACCCGGAGTTTACCGTGATGGAGGTCTACGTGGCCTACAAGGATTATTTCTGGATGATGGATTTCACGGAGCGTATGGTAGCGGCGGCGGCGCGCGCGGTGAACGGGACGACCATGGCCGCGTTCGGCGATAACGCGATCGATTTCAAGCCCCCTTACAAGCGGGTCAGGATGGTAGACGCGATCCGCGAACACGCCGGGATCGACATCACCGGGAAGGACGAGAACGAATTGCGCGCCTTTTGTCTCTCCGCCGGGATCAGGGCGGACGAGAAGATGGGCAAGGGCAAATTGATTGACGCGATCTTCGGCGAGCGATGCGAGCATCATTACATCCAGCCCACTTTCATATACGATTACCCGGTAGAGATGTCCCCGTTGACGAAGATGCATCGCTCGGAGCCGGGGTTAACGGAGCGATTCGAGCTGATGGTAAACGGGAAGGAGCTGGCCAACGCCTACTCCGAGTTGAACGACCCGGTCGACCAGCTGGAGCGTTTCAAGGAGCAGCTCTCCCTATCGGAGCGGGGCGACGACGAGGCCATGTGCATTGACCGCGACTTTGTCCGGGCGCTCGAGCACGGGATGCCGCCGACATCGGGAATGGGAATCGGCATCGATCGCCTGTGCATGTTCCTCACGAACAGCCCATCGATACAGGACGTGCTCCTCTTCCCGCAGATGAAGCCGGAAACAAGCAACCCGGAATGATGCAACCCAACCAGCAGAAAAAAACAAAAACTCGCGTCGGGATCGTCGGGGGCGGGAGCTGGGCGACGGCCATTGCCAAGATGCTACTCGAGAGAGGGGGCCGCGTCAACTGGTTCATGCGCAAGGCGGACTCGATAGAGGCGTTCAAGGTCTTGCACCACAACCCGCGTTACCTGACGGAAGTCGCGTTCGACATGACCAGGTTAAACTTGATGGACGACCTTGACCGCCTGATCAGGACATCTGACGTCATCGTCTTTGCCATACCAAGTGCCTTCCTAAAGAACGCGTTATCGCGCTCGCGGGCCTCGTTGCGAGAGAAAACCGTGGTATCGGCGATCAAGGGACTCGTGCCGGACGATCACCTGACCATCGGCGAGTTCTTCAACCGCGAGTACGGCGTGCCGCTCGAGCAAATCGTCATCCTCTCCGGGCCATGCCACGCGGAGGAAATCGCGCTGGAACGCCTCTCCTACCTCACTTTCTCGAGCCGCGACCTGAAAATAGCGCGTTTCGTGGCTCAACTCTTCGAGTGCCACTACATCCGCGTGACAATCTCAGACGACATCTACGGCGCAGAGTTCGGCACGGTACTAAAAAACGTCTTCGCGATCGCCGCCGGGATATGCCACGGGCTACGTTACGGGGACAACTTCCAGGCCGTACTGATCGCGAACGCGTTGCAAGAAATGGATCGATTCGTACGCGCCGTCGACCCGATAGCGAGGGACATCAAAAACTCGGCATACCTGGGCGACTTGCTCGTCACCGCGTACTCGCAATTTAGCCGGAATCGCACCTTCGGAACGATGATCGGAAAGGGCTATTCCGTGAGATCCGCGCAACTCGAGATGCTGATGATCGCGGAAGGATATTACGGCGTGAAGGGCATCCGCGAAATCAATAAACAATACCAGGTGCACATGCCTATCACGGACGCCGTCTACAACATACTCTACGAGCGAATCAGCCCGACAATAGAAATACAACTTCTGACAAACGAATTAAGATAGAACATGAAATACGCGATCGAGACGGTGACGGGAAAACGGCGCGAAAGGGAATTCCTCCGCGTGCCGGTAAAATTGTATCGCGGCGACAGGAACTGGGTGCGACCGCTGGACGATGATATAAATAAGGTGTTCGACCCGGCGCGAAATCCCTATTTCGCGCGCGGCACCTGCGCCCGGTGGATCTTGCGCGACGAACAAGGAGGGCTCGCCGGGCGCGTGGCCGCGTTTATTGACGAGAAATCGTGCCGCGCAGGCGACTACGCCGTGGGAGGAATGGGCTTTTTCGAGTGCGTCAACGATCACGACGCCGCGCGCATCCTCTTCGAACAGTGCCGGGAGTGGCTCGAGGCAAGGGGAATGGAAGCGATGGAGGGACCGGTGAACTTCGGGGAACGAAACGACTGGTGGGGGCTGCTCGTCGAGGGGTTCGAACCGGCAAATTACGGGATGCCCTACAACCCGCCCTATTACCGGGAACTGTTCGAGGCGTATGGCTTCCGGGATTATTTCCAGCAATATACCTATCTCACGCGCCTCGTCAAGGAGAGCCTGTCGCCGATCGTCGTCTGGAAGTCGGAACGACTCCTGAAAAACGCGTCCTACAAGTTGTATTCTCTCGACGAGATCCCGCTGGAACGGGCAAAAGAGGCGTTCATGGAGATTTATAACCGCGCGTGGTCCGCCGACCTGCACGGCGTGGAGGAAATGGACAGGAAGCAGGTAGAAGTGATGTTCAAGAACATGCGACCTGTCATTGACCCGGAACTGGTCTACTTCGCGTTTTATGACGAGCGCCCGATCGGTTTTTTTATCATGATCCCGGAATTGAATTATATCATCAAGCACCTGAACGGGAACACCCGCGGGTGGAACGCGTTGAAGTTTTTATTTTATCGCTATCTATACCGCGGGGACGTGGCCCTGGGCCTGATTTTCGGCGTGATCCCCGAATTCCAGGGCCGGGGGGTCGAGGCCGCCATGATTAAATTTTTCCGCGAACGGATCGTCGACCGCGGCAGTCATTACAAATGGCTCCAGATGAGCTGGGTCGGCGATTTCAACAAGCCTCAAATGCATCTCATGGAGTATATCGGCGGCAAGAAGTGCAAAACGCACGTCACCTACCGGAAGCTGTTCCACGATCATCTCGCCTTCCAACGTCTCGCCGAAAAAAACGATAGCTAATCCCCACGCGACCGGGAGCAGGAGAGTAAAACCGGGAAGGAGTGCTCGCGATACGCTCCCCGGTGGAAAGAAAAGCGCGATCACGCTAACCGTGAACGCGCTTTTTTACTGTTACCGGGGGGTATTTCGCGGACACTACTCGTCCCCCCGTCCCACCGTACCCCCCCGTCTCCCTCTCGTTTCCCTTGGTCTCCATCTCGTTCCCCTTCGGTCTCCCTTTCATTTCCCTTGTCCCCCTTGTAAAAGCGGCGCGTCTTCGTTTCGCGATTTCGCGAAGCGTTCTCGCTAGTTCGCGAGAAGCCTTCGCGATTTCGCGAAACGCTCTCGCAAGTTCGCGAGAAGCTTTC
>JAITJA010000210.1 GCA_031279175.1 Odoribacteraceae bacterium | reverse complement strand
CTTGAGAGAAAGAAGGGGTTTCCAGCAACAGAATACCTCCCGGGTCTCGGACGTCGAGCTCGTCGAGTTGTTGAGAAAGGAAAACGCGCGGGAGTTCTACGGCGAGGGACAGTATTACTATTACCTGAAACGCAACAACGTGCGATCAATAGCCAGCAACAGTTCCACTTATAACTTCGTGATGCAAGATAGTTATTATCGTTTTGCCATTCCCGAGGTAGAAGAAAATAACCGGAAATAACAGAAAAGATGAAAAAGATAATCATAACATGCATTGCTCTCGCGCTATTTGCCTGCGCGGAGGAAAACCTGAAGCTTTATGATGGCGGGGAGGCCATTTACTTTCAGGTATTAGAAGTGAACACGGCACGTATTCTCGACACGGTCGAGTTTGGTTTCGGCCCGACCTCCTATACCGATTACGCGCTCGAGATACCGGTAAAGACGACGGGCGACGTGATGGATATCGACCGTTGGTTGAAGGTGAAGGTCGAGAAAACGGTCAATGCCAGGCAAGGCCGTGATTTTGACGTGGAGAGCGAGTTCGTTTTCCCTGCCGGGTCGCCGGATTCGCGCGTCATCGTGAAGTTATACCGCGGCCCGGAGGACGATGACACCACCAGGTTCGTCACGTTGCGCCTCGAGCCGAACGAGTTTTTCACGATCAACCTGCCTTATCGCTACCGGACAACGTCGGATAGCGTGGACGTGAGGCAAATGACGATACAGTTTACCTCTTCCATGCCCAAGCCAAGGTATTACATGGATGTGATGATGGGTTATTTCTCCGTCGACAAATTGTTGCTCGTGAACGAGCTGTGCAACATGACCTATGACAAGTGGAATGCCCCTGTCGGCGCGATGGTCATGATGGGATACTCGCAGTCGTTGAGAAATTACTTGCAATACCGGATCTCTCTCGGGCCTGACGCGGCAATAAAAGACCCGAGTCCCAAGTCAAACCGGGGGTACATGTGCTTGGGCGCGGGATATAATACCGCGTACGGGGCGGATGTCGTCATACCTCCAGAGTGGCCCGACGCGCCACAACGCGCGCAATAAAACTTGAATCAAGAAGTCATGAAAACCATCTTGGGCACTTTCCGCGACTTCCGTGACGCGTCCCACAACGCGCGCGAGGTTTCCCGGGCCATTTATGGCCTCTACCAAAACATCCGGTCGTTACCCGGGAGACGTCAAGAGATGCACGAACCAATGTATTTTAACAACTGAATGAACATGATATGAGGAAACATTCGAATATACAGAAATTGATCCTACTACTCGCGATAGCAAGCGCGGCTTGTTATTCCGACAAGGGGAATTACGATTACAAGTGGATACCCGGGGTAGTGATCTCCGGGTTAAAGGACACCACGGTCAGTATTGGTGAGCGCCTACGCGTGGAACCGGTCATCTCGAGCGTGGTCAAGGAGGCCTACAACCGGGAGCAGGTGTTAGAAAAGTTCGCGAACCCGGAGGATTACTCGTACGCGTGGGAGGCATGGACGCGCTTGAAAGTGCTCCGGGACACGCTGGGCACGGGTATGGTTCTCGACACGACAATTAACCTGGCCATCTCGGACAACGCGTACTGGATTATCTTCAAGATGACGGAAAAGGCCTCGGGAGTTGTCTACCAGGAATCCTTTTTATTGACGGTAAAAAACGAGATCGCCAGCGGGTTAGTGCTGTTATACGAGGATAGTGAAGGCCAGGCGGAGTTAGACGTGGCTGGCATGACGCCGGCGGGAGAAGATCGTTACGTGGCTGGCGTGCTGCGGCAGATAGATTACCCTTTCCGTGGTGGTGGTGCTAACTTCGTGGAGTTTGAAGCCGCGCGCAGCCACCTGTGGGTGGGGACGGGCACGGGCACGTCCTGGTTAAACCGTCTTACCTTCGAGTGGAAGGACACGCAGATCGCGCAAGTACACATGACGCAGGGAAAACCGGCAGGGTATACCTTTAAAGACATGATATACACGCAAGGATACTGGTTCTTTATTACCGAGGACGGTGAAGTCTCCCCGTACAGTTCGAATGCCTCGACGACGGGATTAATTTGCGCGTCGATTAACCTGCTCCCGCCCGGCGTATCGGCAATTGACGGGAGTTACCAGGAGATCAAGATAGCTCCTTATTTCGGTGGGGGAGCGATAAATAGCGCGCTCTTCTGGGACGAGACCAACAAGCGCGTGTTAAAATGCCCGATCAACTCGACGGCAACGTCGGCGACGCCCACGCGATTGCCGGACTCCGAATCGTTTCACGGTCACGAGCTACGTTTCATGGCTACCGCCGGGCAAGTGACGGGGGCGGTCTTGCAAACGCCCGGGGGAGAGCTGATCTACGCCACGTATGTCTATAACCCCTCCGGGGCCGCGTACGAGTACAAGCCCGAGTTCACGCGCGTGTTGACGAACACGAACGGGTTGCTCGATCAAGCCAGGAACATGACGCTGAGCCACACGACAACTCCATTCATCTACTTCTCCGTCGGCAGCAAGCTCTACGTTTACCGGGAGGGAGAGGGATGCGCGGAGGTCGACGCGGGACAAGAGGTAGCGTTCGGCGAGATCACCTGCATAAGGTCGCTTAGCGCGTACTCCGCGCAGGCCGACCTGATCGTGGCCGCGAACAATCCCGGGGGGGAAGGGGGAACGATCTACACGTTCACGATAACCCCGACGGAGTCGAAGCAGCTTACACTGAAGAAGAAAATAGAGGGTGCGCCCGCTGACGTGAAAGATATTACTTACTTAAATTAACGCGATCATGAAAAAGATAATTCTCGCGCTTGTCGCGTTCGCGGCCTTGTCCTGCTCGGACGACCGGCTATTGCCGCGCCAGGCGTTGTTCTTAACTCCCGCGGTGGAGGGCACGCGTGCCACCGTTAACTACACTGCCGCGGACTACTTCTCCATCAGCGGGCTTGCCGAGACCACCGTGCAAACCAAATCCGCGATAGGTTCGTTCCAGGCGAATTACGGGTACGCCGGTGGCAAATTATCGCCGCTCGCCGACACGCTCTGGTTCCCGTACGCTGGTGAGTCGCTGGATTCGCTTCGGGTATGGTGGCCGGCGTTAGATCGCCGCGTCCCCCTCCCGTTTAACCAGGAAGAACGGGAAGTTTTTCTCGCTGCCGACTGGTTAAAGAGCGTTCACGTGAACGTCCCTCCCGCCGGTGATCTCCCGGTGGTATTGCGGCACGAGCGGAGCAAGCTCACCTTCACGTTGACGGGCGCGAATGCCGGCGCGAAGATCATCTCCCTCTCGCTGGGGGGCTACGCGGCTTATTGCGATCCTTCCCCTGGCGTCACTGACGCGCAGTTGATCTTTGATCACTCGAACGCCACCGGCATTTTCTCGCCGGGGATTGCCGGTACTCTCGTGTTCGAACGGGCAGGGGGAGGGGACGGGGAACGCGTGAGCAAGCTATTTACCCTGCGCTCCTTGCCCGCGTTGCAACAAACCGGGATGAATTACACGATTGACATAGAAATTAATTGAAAGAGGTCATGAAAACGAGGTATATCTATTTTGTTTTGCCCTTGCTGGCGGGTTTATTACTTGCTGGATGCGGGGATGACGACACGACGACGAAAGAAGAAACGTCCGGGACGGGAGGGGAGGAGCAGTCGCGGGGAATCGCGTCCATAACGGCGCTCGTCGGTGATCTGGAGACGATCAGCCGCGCGGGCATTCACCCGGAGAACCCCACCGGGAGCGCCTTCCTGGCCCGGTACGAGGCAGGGCAGGGCATGACGGTGAGGCTCGACGACGAGACGGCGCTCTTCACGTACCGGCAATCGCGCTGGTTCCCGGAGGGATCGCCCTTGTTATTCCCCGCCGGCAAAGACACGTGCGCGCTGCGCGTGTCGGTGGGAAAAGCGGGGAGCGTGCAGGACGGGACGGCCACCGGGTTGTTGCTCGCGGACGAGCTTGTCCACGAGGACGCCCGTTTCACCCCGGACAAGCACCCGACTCTAACCCTGAACCACGCGAAGGCGTTGCTGGAAATCGATTTCGGGGAGACGATCCTGTCGGGAGACGTGACGATCGGGCAGGAAGTGGCCTACAAGATACCGAACGCGAATCGCTATCATTTCCTACAGGAGGCGGGAACGTCGCGCGTCGAGATTCATTGCATGTACAATTACTACGCGTTTACTTTCGAGGTCGACGCCGCGGGGCTTTCAAGCGGGAACACTTTCGAGGCCAACGCCTGTTACAAGGCGGTCATCAAGATGTTACCCGGCGGGTCGCGCCTGGCGTTGTTTTCCGTCTCGGTGGGAGAGTGGCCGGAGTCACCGTCGCGCGGCGTTGCCAGCGAGGGGGAATTCTCGCTGGGCGTGCAAGGATGGGAAGGGGAGATGACGGTACTCTTCACGAACGACGAAACGATGGTCGTCCCGCTGAACGGGGCGGGGCAGGCCACGTGGACCGCGCAGTCGCCCCCGCGAGTCATCCGGGGTATCAAGCGGGATAACGTCGAAATATTGATCGGCCGGGAGGAACGGGGAATGATACAGCTCCTCGTGAACGCGGCAGGCGAGGTGCAACCGCGCGTTTCGAACGGCGGGAGTATCGTGCGCGTGAACACGGTAGCGGAGTTGTACCGGGCCATCGGCGCGTACGCGACCGCCCTCTCCTCGCCGGTGACCGTGGTGCAGGAGGCTGACCTTGACCTGATGAACGAGGCGCGCGTGTACGCGAATGATTTCTACGCGAACTACGACGGGGGAGGGTACGCCATCAAGAACGTGAACGCGAACTTCGCCGGGAAGAGCTACGTGGGAGGACTGTTCGGCACGGTTCACGCTACCGTGCAGAACGCGCGCGTCGTGTCGGGAAGCGTGTCCGGCAGCGGGCGCGTGGGTGGTATTGCCGGGCAGGTCAATGCCACCGGGCAGGTAATAAATTGTTCCAACGCGGCCTCCGTCGATGCCACGGGAGCCTACTCGGGCGGTATCGCCGGTTACATGAACGGCGGTAAACTCGCGAGGACGGTGAACAGCGGGACAATCACGAGCAGTTACGGTGACCAGGGAGGAATATGCGGGAGTGCTACCTCCTCCGTGTTGCTACTGGAGTGCCGGAACGCGGGCGATGTCATCTGCACCTACACCTCGTCGCAGGCCAGGGTCGGGGGGCTGGTAGGTCACCTGCCCAACACGGCGAACATGGAGATCACGGCTTGTTATAACGAGGGACTCGTGAAGGGAACGACCTACGTCGGTGGACTTCTCGGCAACGCGCATATCGGGAAACTGACGGCTTGTTACAACGCCGGCAGGGTAGAGTCCACCCTTTCCGGGTTGCAATACTGCGGGGGAATTGTCGGGCGCGTCTACCTGACCGGTTCTCCTTCCGTGATCGCCTGCTACAACTCCGGGCAGGTTGTCACTGCCGGAACGACATACGCCGGGGCTTTCTTCGGGAATGACCTCGCCGGGATCACCGTCCGCGACGGCTACTTCACCGGTTACCCCGTTTCCGGGCTCTCGCAGTCGGCGGCCGGCGCGAAAGCATTCTCTGCCACTGACTGGCCGGTGGATAACGCCTCGATAGGCTGGGGCGTCGGTACTTCCGGCGCGAACGGGTACTACTGGAAAGAGCTGGGAGACCACGCCTCTTCTACCTACCCCCGGTTATACTGGGAATAAATAACCCTCCCGGCAGGCCTGCCTCCTGCCGGGATTTTTTACCTTTACACGTCAATTAAAAGATACACCCGATGAAATTATCTACTCGCGCGTTACTCTTCGCTTTCCTCCTCGCGTCCGTGCTCTCGACCCTGCTCTCGTGTAGCGACGAGAAAGGGGGAGACAACCTCCTCTCCTCGTTGTCCGCGTCCGAATTACCCGGTAGTGCCGGGAGTCTTGACCTGGAAATTACCACCAGCGAGAAGTGGACGGTGACCACCTCCGCCGACTGGTTGCAGCCCGGCGCGAGGACGGGAACGGGAGACGCGCTCGTGAAGATCACCGTCTCCCTGAACAACCTCGCGAGTGAACGCGCGGCTACCATCACCGTGACGGCAGGGCGATCAACCTCTCGCTTTACCGTGAAACAAGGCGGCTTCGCGTTTGCCGTGAACCCGGTCGCCATCACCTTCACCGGCGACGCGACGACGGCGACGCTCGTTGTCGAGGCCACGCGGGAGTGGAAGATCCGTAACGCTGTCGACGCTCCATGGTGTCAGTTTAGCCAGACGGAAGGCGCTGGCGACGCGTTGATCACCTTGACGCTCGCCCCGTTGGTTGACAAGTCAACCCCCCGCGGCCCCGTGGAGATCGTCCTCGAGAGCGGCCCCGTGAGCAAGCGCCTTACCTTGAAACATGATTTTGTCATCGAGGAGAGTTATCACCCGGACGGCGCGGTCATCGTTTATCGCCAGGGGACGGTGGCCAATCCCGTGAAGATCGCCGTGCTCGGCGACGGCTTTACGCGCGAGGACTACCGGGTGAACGGGGCGTTCGATCAAGCCATCCGCGCGATGATGGACGGGTTCTTCGAGGTCGAACCCTTCAAGACCTACAAGGAGTATTTCACGGTTTACAAGATCGTCGCCTACTCCAACGAGCGGGGGGCTACCGTCGAGAAGGACGTCACCTCCGGCGGGAAGCCTCCGAAGCAGACCCGCGACACGCGTTTTAAATCTGTCCTGCGGGGAGGAAGCTCCGCCCACGTCTCCGGGGATGATGACGAGGTGCTCGCGTGGGCGAGGAAGGCGCCGGGGATAGATCTTACCAGGAGCGGCGTGTTCCTGCTTGTTAACATCGACGTTTGGGCGGGGGTCACTACCTCGTGGACGGACGGGAAGTTTATCGCCCGTACCTGTTATGACGCCAACGCGACCGGCAGGATGTTGCACGAGGGAGGGGGACATGGCTTCGGCCGCCTCAAGGACGAGTATATCAGTCACGAGAGCGCGATCACCGATTCTATCAAGAATGTCATCAACACGCGACGGGCCAACGGCTGGTGGCAGTATGCCGGGAACGTCGACCTCACCGGTAGTCTCGAGCAGGTGCACTGGAAGCATTATTTTTCCTTCACCGGATACGATCGCGTGAATCTTTTCGAGGGAAATTGCCTGTATCGTTACGGCGCGTGGCGACCGGAGTCTCTTAGTATCATGGAGAAGTCGAGTTACCTTTATTTTAACGCTCCCTCGCGCGAGGCCATTGTCCGCCGTGTCTTCGAACGTGCCGGCGAGACCTTCGTTTTTGATGATTTCCTGAACAGGGACGTTAATAATCTACCCGGGCCAACGACCGCGTCGCGTGGCATGTTGGCCCCGGAGGTACTGGCCCCTCCCGTGGAGTTGTAAGCCTGTCGTTATTGCTTCTTGTTTCCCGGGACGTGGTGTTCCCGCGATGTTGTTCACACCTTATCATGTAGTGTCCGGGTTATATAGTTGTCCGGCGCGAGCGCCCGGGGATGTCTCGAGTGCCACCTGACGCTCTCCCCGGGTCCCGGGGAAGGTTTCGGGGAGCCCCCGGAACTCCCCCCCGGCCCGTGGGAAGGTTTCGGGAGTTCCCGGCGGGGGGCCATGCTTCCCGGGAGAGGATCAGGGTAGCGCCTTCTCTTGACGCCTGCCACCATGTTGAGGGGGGATATTCCCGCGACAGGGATCGCCATCGTGGGCGGTGATCAGGCGTTTCCCGTGCATGATGTTGTTTGTCTCGTGCCTGTCTCGTAAAAAAATAGCGCAAACTGCTTATTCGTGATGATATTTTTGCTAATATCGCGATGAATTATCCTGCTTGTTCGAAACGGCAACGTGTCATTTGGCAGGATATTCATGGTATAAAATATAAAATTGTTTGTTGTTTAAAGTGACCTATAGTAGGGAGTCCGGTATGAAAGAAGAGTTACTAGTAGAATGTTTTGTCGAGATGGTGCGGCTGAGGCTCGCGCCCGGTACAAATTTGGCAACTTACCTGATGGAGATATTGTGCATTGGTAAAGAAGCCGTTTATCGCCGTTTGCGCGGCGATGTCGCGTTCACGTTCGACGAGATCGTGACCGTTTCCAAGAAGTTAAAGATTTCGCTGGACGAGCTTTCCGGGGAACAAGAGCCCGTTTTCATTCCTTTTTACCTTTCTCGTACGCGGGAGGATGACGAGAAGTGTCCGGTGAGAGACAAGAAGGACCTCGCGGCGCTCCTGGAGAAGGCCAAGTCGTCTCGCGACCCGGACTCGGAGGCAGGTATCGCGCTGAACACGCTGTCGGTGGTGCTCATGAGGAACTATCCCCAGTTGATGAAGTTCCGGGTGTTCAAGTGGCTCTACCAGCGCGCCGGAGGCGACGCTGTGAAGCCTTACGACACGGTGGTCGTCCCGCGTAGCCTCATCCTTCACGGTGAGGAGAAACACCTTTCGCTGGCCGGGATAACGAATATCTCTCTGATCCTGGACAAGATGGTCTTCGCGCACGTGATCAATGACGTTCGCGCCTTCGCGTTGATCGGGTTGCTCTCCCGTGAAGACGTGAGGCAGGTCAAGGAAGATATTGCCGGGCTGCTCGACGAGCTGGAACGGATCGCGACGACGGGGCAGAACCCGATGGGGAACAGGCTGGATCTCTTCCTGTCCGATATCAGTTTCGAGTCTACCTATTCTTACACGACCACGCGACGGGAGACTTCTTGCGCGATCGGGATATTCTCGATGGACATGATGTATTCCGTCAACAAGAGGATGTATTTCGCGGTGAAACACTGGGTCGATTCGCTGAAACAATACTCCTTCCTGATCACGAAATCAGGAGGGATACACCGCCGCCAGTTCTTTAACGCGCAACGGGAGATGCTGGAGACGTTGTGATAATTCCAGCGAAAAACGCGCCCCGCGGTTGCCGTGGTGAAATATAAGAATTACCTTTGCTCGCGTTCATGGCCGTCAGTCGTTCGAATGGCATGAACGCGAGTTTATTCATGAATTAACCAAGTAATATGGCACGACGAATAGGATATATAACACAGGTGATCGGCCCGGTCGTTGACGTGATCTTCGAGGGCGACGAGGTGGAGCTGCCGCCAATATACCAGGCCCTGGAGATCGAACGGGATAACGGGGGTAAGCTGATCGTGGAGGTGGAACAGCACGTGGGGGAGAACACGGCGCGGTGCGTGGCGATGGACTCGACGGACGGGCTGTTCCGGGGAATGCAAGTGACGGATCTCGAGCGGACGCTCTCCATGCCGGTGGGGGAACAGGTGAAGGGACGGCTGTTGAACGTGATGGGCGAGGCGATAGATTACCTGGCGCCGCTGGATTATAGCGACACGCGGTCGATCCACCGGGACGCGCCGCGGTTCGAGGATCTCTCGATCTCGGAGGAGTTCCTGTTTACAGGTATCAAGGTGATCGACCTGCTGGAGCCTTACTCGAAAGGCGGGAAGATCGGGCTGTTTGGCGGCGCCGGTGTTGGAAAGACGGTGCTGATCATGGAGATGATTAATAATATAGCCAAGGGACATAACGGGTACTCGGTCTTCGCCGGGGTGGGGGAGCGGACGAGAGAAGGGAACGACCTGTTGCGGGAGATGATCGACTCGGGCGTGATCAAGTACGGCGAGCGTTTCCGCGAGGAGATGGATCAAGGGGCGTGGCGGATAGAAAGCGTGGACATGGAGCAGGTGAGGCAGTCGCAAGCCACGCTGGTGTTCGGGCAAATGAACGAGCCGCCGGGCGCTCGCTTGCGCGTGGGGCTTGCCGGGCTGACGGTGGCCGAGGCGTTCCGTGACTCGAGCGAGGAAGGGAAGGAGATTTTGTTTTTTATCGATAATATTTTCCGGTTCACGCAGGCGGGATCTGAGGTCTCGGCGCTGCTGGGCCGGATGCCGTCGGCCGTGGGATACCAGCCGACGCTTGCCTCGGAGATGGGGAAGTTGCAGGAACGCATTACCTCGACGAAGAGCGGTTCGATCACGTCAATACAAGCGATCTACGTGCCGGCCGATGACCTGACGGATCCCGCGCCGGCGACGACATTTAGCTTCCTGGACGCGACGACGGTGTTGAGCCGGAAGATCGCCGAGCTGGGGATCTACCCGTCGGTAGACCCGCTGGAGTCTTCCTCGCGGATACTGGACCCGAAGGTGGTCGGCGAGGAGCATTACGAGACGGCACAGCGGGTGATCGGGCTGTTGCAGCATTATCACGAGTTGCAGGATATCATCGCGATTCTGGGCGTGGACGAGTTGTCGGACGCCGACAAGATCGTGGTGGCCCGCGCCCGCCGCGCGCAACGTTTCCTGTCGCAGCCGTTCCACATGGCGGAGCAGTTCACGGGGATACCCGGGGTGATGGTGCCGCTGCGCGAGACGATCCGGGGATTCAAGATGATCCTCGACGGGGAAATGGACGAGTACCCGGAACAGGCGTTCATGAACGTCGGGACGATCGACGAGGTGATCAAGAAGGGGAAAGAGATGCTGGAGGAGGCCGGACGGTAAATTCACGACAATGGTGTTGAAGATAATATCTCCCGAACGAGTAGTGTATCAAGGCGAGGTGGAAAGCGTCACCTTGCCGGGCGCGCTGGGGCTGTTCATGGTGTTGAAAGACCACGCGCCGCTGGTCTCCACGCTCTCCCCGGGGCGCGTCGTTTACGTCGCGGGCGGCGCGGAACACGCGATGGTCGTCGAACGGGGAGTGGTCGAGGTGAGAGATAACGAGGTGGTGGTATGTATCAGCTGAGGAACATATTTCTCGTGTTGTCGCTCCTCGCGCCGGTGGCGGGTTACGGTCACGCGACGGGAGAGAAGGAGGCGGGCGAGTTCAACCTGAAGGAGGTGCTCTTTACCCACCTGGGCGACGAGTATAGCTGGGAGTTGCCGTGGGGCGCGTCGATACACCTGCCGGTGATCGTTCGCGATTTCGCGGGCGAGTGGCACTGCTTTAGCTCCGGGTACCTGGAGGGCGACGGGGAACGCGAGGGCTTCTATATCGCGCGGGAAGGTAGCCACGCGCACAAGGTGGTGGGACGTGACGAGGCAGGAGATGAATACCGCCCGCTGGATTTATCGATCACGAAGAACGTGGTAGCCATCGGTATTGGCGCGCTCCTCACGGCGTGCATGATCTTTGCCCTGTCGCGCTATTACAGGCGTAACCGCTTCAAGGCCCCGCGCAAGGGCGCCGGCTTCATCGAGTTGCTGGTGGAGATGGTCTACAAGGAAGTGATCGTCGAGGTGCTGGAGAAAGACGCCCGCCGGTTCGGCCCCTACCTGCTGACCCTTTTCTTTTTTATATTACTCTCGAACGTGCTGGGGATGATCGTCATGTTCCCCGGCGGGGCCAACGTGACGGGGAATATCTCGGTGACGCTCGTGCTGGCCCTCTGCACGTTTGTCGTCGTGAACGTCTCCGGGACGCGGCACTACTGGCGCGAGATCTTCTGGCCCGATGTGCCGTTATGGTTAAAAGTACCGCTACCGTTGATGCCCATCATCGAGCTATTCGGCGTGATCACGAAGCCCGTGGCGTTGATGGTGCGTCTTTGTGCCAACATGATGGGGGGGCACTTGATCTCTCTGGTGCTGGTTTCCCTGATCTTCCTGCTGGGCGCCATGGGAAGCGTCGTCATGGGCGGGACGATCGTGGTATCCATCATCTTTTCATTATTCATGAACGTGTTGCATTTGTTGATCGCCTTTATACAAGCGTATGTCTTCATGATGCTATCCACGATATTTATACGATTGGCAAGAGAATAGAAATTAGTTGTATCATTAAAAATTAGAGCTATGTTAAGTATGATTTTATTACAGGCCGGGATCAGTTTAATGGAACTCGGCGTGGCGATTGGCGCGGGTCTCGTGGTATTAGGCGCTGGCATAGGAATCGGCAAGATTGGTTCCTCGGCGATGGACGCGATCGGTCGCCAACCGGAAGCGACGAACAAGGTGCGGACTAACATGATCGTGGTGGCAGCCTTGATCGAGGGAGTCGCCTTGATCGCCCTCGTGATCTGCTTCCTCGTGATATTCGCTTAAAGGAGGATACCATGTCACTATTTACTCCGGAATTTGGACTGGTATTCTGGATGCTCGTCATCTTCGTGATCCTGCTGGGGGTACTTGGGAAGTACGCCTGGCCGGCGATCATCAAGAGCGTGGAGGAGCGGGCGGCCTTTATTGACAAAGGCGTGGAATTTACCCGGGAAGCGGAGAAGGATCGGGAACAGGCAAGGGCAGACGCCCGCGTGTTGTTGACGGACGCCAGGAAGCAGCAGATGGAAATCATGCAGCAGGCGGAGCGCGCGAAGCAAGAGATCATTGACACCGCCCAGAAAACCGCCGCCCACGAGGCAAAACGCATCATGGAATCAGCGAAGTTGTCAATAGAGCAAGCGAAAGTAGACGCCGAGTTTCAATTGCGCGAACGGGCCGGGGCGCTCTCCTTGCAGATTGCCGAGCAGGTGATCCGACGGAGTCTCGCCGGCGAGGAGGCGCAGATGGAGCTAATCGAAAGGTTATTAAACGAGGAGGGATGAAGAACTTCCAGCGTGATCTAACATGTAGTTTCCATGGATGAAGGATTGATTTCACGACGCTACGCCAAGGCATTGTTCCGCCATGCCGGGGAACGGGAGTTGCAGGAGCTGCTCTACGAGAAAATGAAGTTATTCCAGGAGAACGCTACCGCTCATCCCGGGTTACAGAAAGCGCTGCAAAACCCGATACTGCCGTCGAAAACGAAAGAGCAATTGCTGGCAACGGCAATGGGGATACAGCCCGGGGAAGAGATCCCGAGGCTTCGCGGCTTCATTCGCTTGTTAATCCGCAACCGCAGGGAGATGCACGCGAGAGCGATCTCCAAGATGTACGAGGAGATATACCGGACGGCGCGCGGAATAGCGCGAGTGAAGGTAACGACCGCCGTGACGCTCTCGCCGGAGATGGCGGGAAAGGTAGAGGCCTTCGCCCGCGGGCGTTCCGGGCAGGAACTGGAATTTCTCTACCAGGTAGAACCTGCCATCATGGGGGGAATTATCCTGGAGATCGGCGACCGCCAGTACGACGCTTCCGTGAGCCGGAAACTAAAAGAGATCCGCGGGGGATTTCTGAAAAAGTAAGATCATTGTCGAACATTCAACTGACAACGTCATGATAAAACCAAATGAAATATCAGACATACTGGAGAAGCAACTGAAAGAGGCAGACGCCACCACCACCTTCGAGGAGGTCGGCGTGGTCATGGGAGTGGGTGATGGCATTGCCCGCGTCTTCGGCCTGGACAAGGTGCGCGCGAACGAGCTCCTGGAGTTCGAGAACGGGGTAGTGGGAGTCGCCATGAACCTGGAGCAAGACAACATCGGGGTCGTCCTGATGAACGCCGGCGACCGCGTGAAAGAGAACTTCACCGTGAAGCGAACCGGGGACATGGCCT